>CAZRIB010000157.1:0-8603 GCA_964600035.1 uncultured Ardenticatenaceae bacterium
TCTTCATTCTTCAGCCATTATACGAGACGGCCGTTACCCCTTCAGTAATCTTGACACCAAAAAGCCCACTGCTATACTCCCAAACAGAACAAAAGCTCAGAAGTGGGGGAGCAAAGAAACACGGCAGCAGAAAACCCAACCCCACATCACAACCATTTATTTCACAAGCTGCCTCCAGCACAAATCAAGGAGATGTAAAAATGGCAGATATTGCAGCAATTTTTGAAGGCATGATGGAACGGTTTAATCCAGAAAAAGCCGCCGGACTGAACGCTTCTGTCCAATTTGACCTGTCAGGTGAAGGCGGCGGCAAATGGGCTGTGCAAATTGCTGATGGCAAAGTTGACGTTGTGAAAGGCGGCGTAGACAACCCAACCGCAACCGTCAAAATGACCGCGGACGATTACGCCGACATGACCAGCGGCAAACTCAACGCCATGACTGCCTTCATGACTGGCAAGGTCAAAGTAGAAGGCGACCTCAACACAGTCATGAAATTCCAAAGCATGTTTGGCATGTAGCGAGCAGATACAAGGGCTGGTTTGAAACCTGCCCTTCCCCAAAAAAACAAAAAGCCCGGCATATGACCGGGCTTTTTTTATGCCATCACAAAGATTGAACGAGCCGAGGAGTTATTGGCGGGCGGCAACCAACTCTGGGTAATCAGCGGGTTCGGCCGCTTCCGGGTTTACGCCCAACGATTGCAGCAGCTCTGTAATCAACAGCGCCTTGCGGTCTGCATCTGTGCGCGACCAGGTGCGCGATTTAATTTCCAAATACATCCCTGGCAGTCCGGGCTTGGTTACTTTGTCCAAATTCACCGCAAAGTCAGTGTCCTGGTACAAAATACGCCAACGCTGACGCTCCTTTTCCACTGTAATTTCGCGTGCCGGGGCAAAATATTCACGGTAAAAGCGCAGGCTGCGGTCTGCCGGAGCCAAAAAGCGTGAGCGCGAAAGCATGACAGCGTTAGGGTATTGGGCGCGTTCTTCTTCGCCAATCAGGGTTAGACGTGAGCGTACTTCATGAATGTCGTTTTTCGGGTCGATAATTTCATCTTCCCGGTAACGCAGTCGTGCCGCATCCGGGTCACTGCCATCAAAGAGGAAGTAGGTGTCGAACTGTTTGTAGAGGGCGTGTTTGGTAATTTCTATGCCGGGTGCGTTGAGGGCTTCAATAACGGCCGTTCCGTCTTCCAGCGGCACCTTGACCTGCACTTCAAAACTTTCCTGCCGCTTCACACCGGCCAGAAATACCAGCTTGTTATAGGGGCTGGCTTCTCGTTCTGCCACAAAGGCATCAATTTCGGCAGCAGCCTTTGCCGCATCCGCTTTAATTTGCGCTTCGTCAATGGTTAGCAAATGCTTGTCGCGCATGAGCCAACGGCCGTTACACATCACATGCGCCACATCAGAAGCCTTCGCCGCATACACAATTCGGGAATACACCGTCTCCGGGCTGGAGTGGAACTGCGGCTGGTTATGAATACCATCCATCTCAATCACTGCAATATCCGCCCGCTTACCCGGCTCCAAACTGCCTGTTAAATGGGCCATATGAATCGCGCGTGCGCCGCCAATCGTTGCCATCTCCAGCGCCTGCCGGGCAGGCAGCACAGTGGGATCGTCACTGGCCGTTTTTGCCAGCAGGGAAGCCAGACGTGTCTCTTCCACCATATCCAGGTCATTGTTACTGGCCGGGCCATCTGTGCCAACCCCCACATTCAGCCCAATTTCCAGCATTTCACCGACTTTGGCAATGCCGCTGGACAACTTCAGATTGCTGGTTGGGCAGTGGGCAACCCCTGCGCCTGCCTCTTTGAGCAAAAACATTTCATTTCTGTCCAAATGAACGCAGTGAGCAGCCAATAATTTTGTTTCCAGAAGGCCATGCTTGTCTATCCAGGGCACAACGGGTGTGTGGTTGGCTTCACGACAATTGGAAACTTCCAGCGCTGTTTCGCTGACGTGGGTGTGTACGGGCACATCAAAGGCACGGGCCAAATCAGCACAAGCCCGCATCAATTCCGGCGTGGCCGTGTACCACGCATGTGGGGCGACGGCTGGCTGAATAAGGGGATGACCGTTCCATGCTTCAATAAAGCGTCGGCACAGAATGAGCGCGTCTTCGTATGTTTCGGCATCTGGAGCAGGAAAGACAAGGATGGTCTGCCCTAAAAGCGCGCGCATCCCGACTTCGGCCGTTGCTTCGGCAATGTCGGCTTCGTAATAGTACATATCGGCAAAGGCTGTAATGCCGGAGCGTATCATTTCTGCACAGGCGACTTTTGTGCCTAATTTGACAAATTCCGGCGTGACAAATTCACGCTCCAACGGCATCAGGTAGCCCAACCATACGTCCAGCCGGAGGTCGTCGTGCAGCCCACGAAAGAGGGTCATGGGAACATGAGTGTGGGCATTTACCAGACCGGGCATGATGACTTTGCCGGTGCAGTCAACGACTTCTGGGGCAGTGTAGTTGGCGGCTATTTCTTCTGCTGTGCCAACGGCCGTAATGCTGTCGTTGTGTATGGCAATGGCTCCGGGTTGAAAGATGTCGTAGTGCTGGTTCATGGTGACGACTGTGCCACCAGTCAGGATGATGTCTACTTGTTTGGTCATAGTTCTCTCCGCTTTTGGTGGAAACGGCCGTTACGTGGGAAACGGCCGTGCATGTCCCCGCATTATAACCGGTTCCTGATATAATCGGGAACGGATTATTACGATAACACAAGAGATAAAAGGATAAGAGAATTGGCAAAAGCACAAACACCCCCAATCTCTACCCCAAAATCTCAAATCTCCACATACAAAGAGGAAATTTCCCATGCGCATGATCGATCTCATTGAACAGAAACGTGATGGCGGCGAATTGACAAACGAACAAATCGAATGGTTCATTCGTGAATACACCGCCGGCAGCATCCCCGACTACCAGGCATCAGCCTTGTTGATGGCTATTTACCTGCGCGGCATGAATCGTCGCGAAACCGTCACACTCACCCTGGCAATGGCACATTCTGGCGACCAGCTTGACCTACACGATGTAGCCCCCTTTGTGGTTGACAAGCATTCATCCGGCGGCGTAGGTGACAAAACAACCCTTGTTGTGCAGCCGCTGGTGGCGGCTTGCGGCGTGCCTGTTGGCAAAATGAGCGGCCGTGGCTTAGGCTCCAGCGGCGGCACATTGGACAAAATGGAATCTTTTACCGGCTGGTCTTCTGACCTGACATTGGTGCAGTTCAAGCAGCAGCTTGCAGAAATAGGCCTGGTGCTGGCCGGGCAAACACACCATCTTGCCCCGGCAGATGGCAAATTGTACGCCTTGCGTGATGTCACCGGCACGGTTGCAAATACAGCCCTTATTGCCGCCTCAATCATGTCTAAAAAATTGGCGGCTGGGGCAGATGCCATTGTGCTGGATGTAAAAACAGGCAGCGGCGCATTTATGGCATCGGTTGAGGACGCGAAAGAATTAGCCCAGATTATGGTTGACATTGGTAAGGATGCTGGCCGCAAGGTTGTGGCGCTCATTTCGGACATGAATCAGCCGTTAGGCCATGCCGTTGGTAATGCGCTGGAGGTGAAGGAGGCCATTGACACACTGAAAGGGGATGGGCCTGCTGATTTTTGGGCGCATTGTCTGGAAGTGGCCGGGCATATGCTGGTTTTGGCGGATAAGGCCACTACGCTGGAAGAGGCGAAGGGTTTGGTTACGGCCGTACGCGACAACGGCGCAGCACTGGACAAATTCCGGCAAATGGTAGCCGCCCAGGGTGGCAATCCCGCACAAGTAGACAACCCAGATTTACTGCCCCAGGCCAGATTAACAGCCCCCATTCTTGCCCCACAAGATGGCACAATAAAAGCCATGAATACGGCCGCTTTGGGCTGGGCTGGCGTTCATCTGGGAGCCGGCCGTTTGGTAAAAAGCGACACCATTGACCACGCTGTGGGGTTTGTATTAACAGCAAAAGTCGGGCAAACGTTCCAGGCGGGCGAACAGTTGGGCACAATCTATGCCAATGATGCTGCCAAACTGGAACAAGCCCAGCAAGAAATTTTGTCTGCACTGACGTGGACGAGCGAAAAAGTTGCGGCACTGCCTCATTTTTATGGCACCATTCAATAAGCTGTTAGCTGGTCAGCAAGCATGGCTGGCCAGCTAACCACCTGCCTGCCTAACCATTGGGGAAATGCCGCGAAAGGATGGTTTGATGGCGTTTAACCCACCCTACGATGTACCAGAAGAAAGACAGGCGTATACGTTCCTGGCAGAAAATAACGAATACGGCCGTGTTGGGTGTTTGTTCTTACATGGCTTTATGGGCAGCCCGGCCAGCACACGCCCAATGGCGCAGTGGCTGGCCCAGCAAGGCATCACCTGCCACTGCCCGCTGCTGCCCGGCCATGGTCACCTGCCCTATCAAATACACGGCTACACCTTCAAGCAATGGCTTCAGGAAGCCGAGGAAGGCCTGCAAACGCTGCGCCAATGGGCAGACCAGATTTTTATTGTCGGCCATTCAATGGGAGCTGTGCTAGCCGCTCATTTGGCGAATACCCACACCGATATTCACGGCCTTATTTTGCTGGCCCCGCTTTATGATGTCCCAGATAAACGCATCAAATTGGCCTGGCTGGGTAAATATGTCATGCCTTATTTTCGGCCGTTGAAACGCAAAGATGTGGACAGGGAGGTTTTTGTTGGCCGTGTGCTGGATTTTGACCCGACCATTGATGTAGATGACCCTTCTCTACAAGATTGGCTGGTAGAAGCGTCGCGGATTCCACTTTCGGCCGTTGCCGAAATGGTGCGTGCCGCCAAAATAGGACGCAAATTATGGCACAAGCTGCATCTACCTGTCCTCATTATGCAAGGTGGCAAAGATCCGGCCGTAAACCCGGGTAACGCCGAAAAAGTCTTTTCCCTTCTGCCCACAGGGGACAAAGAGATGAAATTGTTCCCAAACGTCGGGCATGAATTAATGCGCCCCTTTGAACCTATCCACAGCACAGTTTGGAACTTGCTGCACCAATTCATCAAAACCCATGCCGAACCCGCAGTCCCGCAAGATGAATTTACTGAACGCTCGCGACAATCCCTCCGCTTGTAAAATTCAAACTATTGCGGCTGTCATTTGATATGCATATAATGTACCCGTTCATGAATTGGTGATACGCCAATCCGGCCGCTCACTAATTCCCACTTTATAAACCTTGTTAAAAGGTAGGAGATATACACTAATAGGAGAGAAATATGCGTAAATCTTATTGGATGCTCGTATTCGTGTTGTTACTGGGAATTTTCCTGGTGGCATGTGGTGGCGGTGGTGAAGAACCGGCCGCCGAAGAACCAGCAGCCGAACAACCCGCCGCTGAACAACCCGCCGCCGAAGGCGACTGCGCCAGCGAAGAGGTATTCTGCATTGGTTTGGTAACAGATGTCGGCGAAATTGACGACAAATCCTTCAACCAATCTGCATGGGAAGGTGTTCAGGCTGCAGCTGCCGAACTGGGCGCTCAGGCTGACTTCATCGAAACTGGCGATGCAAAAGACTATGCCGCCAACATCGGCTTGTTTGCTGAAAATGGTTACGATGTCATCGTGACTGTTGGTTTCGCTTTGGGTGAAGCCACAGCTCAGGCTGCTTCTCAATATCCCGACATTTATTTCATCGGTGTGGATCAATTCCAGGCATGGCCGTTTGATGATGACACCAGCAACGATTACACCAATCTGGCTGGTTTGATCTTCAACGAAGATAAAGCTGGTTTCCTGGCTGGTGCATTGGCCGGTTTGCTGACCAAATCCAACACGATTGCGGCCGTTTTGGGAACCGACCTGGTTCCGCCAGTGGTTGCCTTCAAAGAAGGATATGAAGCAGGCGCATTGTACACCAATCCTGATGTGCAATTCATTTCCACTTACCATCCTGGTGGCATGGATGTGGCGTTCACCGATCCGGAATGGGGTGCCAGCACGGCAGCCCAAGCCATTGACCAGGGTGCCGACGTGGTCTTTGGTGCAGGTGGTAAAACTGGTAATGGTGCCTTGATTGAAGTTGCCAGCCATGAAGGTGTGTACTGCATTGGTGTAGACACCGACCAGTGGGAAACTGTTCCGGAAGCACATTCTTGCCTGGTCACCAGCGCCATGAAACTGATTACCCCAGGTGTAGCTAATCTTATCAAGATGGCCAAGAACAATGAATTCCCGGCAGGTAACTTCTATGGTGATGTTGGCCTCGCACCGTACCATGACTTTGCCGATAAAATTCCGCAAGATGTTCAGGCTCAAATTGAAGAAATTACCCAGGGTATCCTGAGTGGTGAGATTGAGACTGGCTATAATCCTGGTGGATAAACTGTTTTTGGTAAAAGTTGTCTTTTGAGATAAAAATATGCGGTATGTCTGCGGGCATACCGCATTTTTTTTTGCCTGTTGGCGGAATATTTACGAATTTTCTAACTTTAGAGACGTTTGTATGACTGAACAAAACGCGACATCATCACAAGTTGTATCCCGTATTAGCCGGCTTTGGAGGAGTGCCAGTGTGCCGGTAACGGCCGTACTGCTTGCGCTGCTCATCGGTGCCATCATCTTACTCCTTTCAGGGGCAAATCCTATTGAAGCCTATCTGGCATTGTACAAAGGCGCTTTTGGCAGCCAACAAGCCTTTGGTCGAACACTGGAAAAAGCCACCCCACTAATTTTGGGCGGGTTGGCTGTGGCATTCGCTTTCAAGGCCGGGTTGTTTAACATTGGTGGACAAGGACAGCTTCTGCTTGGCGCCATTATTTCTGCTTATTTGGGCTTTGCGTTAACCGGGCTGCCCTTCATTATTCACATGCCGTTGGCTCTGCTGGGTGGGGCAATAGCGGGCGCATTATTTGGGGCACTGCCTGGTGCTTTACGTACTTACACCGGTGCCCATGAAGTGATTACCACTATCATGTTGAACTTCATTGCCATCAATATTACTGATTACCTTGCAGATGGCCCATGGAAAGATAGTGGTATTGTGACCCGTACACCGGCCATTCAAGAGTCAGCCGCCATTCCCATTTGGGGAAATATCCCGGCTGGCTTTTTTATTGCTGTATTTGTGGCTGTGGCCATGTGGTTTTTGCTGTACAAAACCCCTTTGGGTTATGAAATTCGCACGGTCGGTTTGAATTCGTTTGCAGCGCAATATGCAGGCATTCGGGTTTCGGCCATTATCATTTTGACCATGGCGATTTCCGGTGCATTGGCCGGGTTGGGTGGATCAATCGAAACGCTGGGTGTTGTCGGCCGTTTCCAGCCTGGGTTTAACGTTGGGCTGGGTTTTGACGGCATTACAATTGCCCTGCTCGCAAAAACAAGCCCGATTGGGGTCATTCCGGCAGCGCTGCTGGTAGGAGCTATGCAAGCCGGCTCCAGCCAAATGCAATTTGATGCAAATGTTCCTTTTCAAATCATAGACGTCATTCAGGCGCTTATCTTATTCTTTGTCTCTGCAGATGTGATTGTTCGCTGGATTATTCGCATGCGTGCAGAAGATGGAGAACGAATAACACTTAGCTCTGGTTGGGGAAGTAAATAATGACATCAACTTCGTCTTCATCTAACCGATTAACATTGGCAAACTGGTTGAATATACGCAACACGCTGCTAGGCGCTGTTGTGATTGTCATTGTGTATAGTTACGCTAACAATGCCCAAACAACAACGGCCGTATTGGCCTCAACCATTCGACAATCAACCCCATTAGTACTGGGCGCACTGTGCGGCCTGTTAAACGAACGCTCAGGCGTCATCAACATCGGCATTGAAGGACAAATGCTCATGGCAGCCTTTGTCGGCTTTTTAACCAGCGTCTACACAGGCAATCTCCTCCTGGCAGTCATGGCCGGTGTATTCACGGGCATGGTTATGGGTGGCTTCCTCTCCTTCATGTCTGTTACCTTGAAGATGGACCAAATTATTGGCGGAACCGTCATCAACATTCTTGCGTTAGGGCTAACCAGCTTCTTCTATCAAGCCGGTTTAACCACCCAAGGCAAACTACAGCCCATTGCCATCCCTGCTTTGTCAGAATTACCATTAATTGGGCCAGTTCTATTTGATAATCCGCCAATCACCTACACCACAATTCTGCTTGTTTTTGTGGTGCATTATGTCCTCTTTTATACAAAATGGGGGCTGAGAACACGTGCAGTGGGTGAACACCCCAGTGCAGCAGATACAGTTGGCATTAACGTATACATGATGCGTCATGTCAATGTCATCATTGGCGGCGGCATCGCTGGCTTAGCCGGCGCGTTCTTGTCATTGGAATCTGTTGGCTCTTTTGAACGGGCAATGACAAACGGCCGTGGCTTTGTGGCTCTGGCTGTCATGCTCTTTGGTAAACGAACCCCGTTTGGGGCTTGGGGAGCGGCGCTGCTCTTTGGCTTTGCCACAGCCCTGCAAACGCAGCTTCAATTTGGTGGCGTTATTAACATTCCCCACCAATTCATTGGTATGCTGCCCTATGCCCTCACTATTTTGGTACTGGCCGGCTTTGTAGGACGCACACGTGACCCCAAAGCTCTTGGCCAACCCTATGAAACTGAATA
>CAZRIB010000158.1:0-1536 GCA_964600035.1 uncultured Ardenticatenaceae bacterium
TTTTTTTCTCTGGCGTTTCTTTGCGCTCTTTGCGTGCTTCGCGGTTTTTTCAGTAAATTCAACTTTGCTACCTCTGGCAAATTAGCCGGAAAATTTTCACGATGTATCATCATAGGAGCGGTCATATTTTTGCCCCGAAATTTTAGAGTGAAAACCGGTTTGCAGCAACAAGGGGAATGCCTGTGTTTTGTGAACCGTGACTGCTCCGAAAAAAGCCACGAATTGCACGAATTTTTTCTCCGACGTTTCTTGGCACTCTTTACGTGCTTCGCAGTTTTTTCAGTAGACTCATTCATGTAATTCGTGTCGAAAATTCAGACAACCCCCTGGATTCCCAAAGAGCCTTGATTTTTAATTTCGCAGGCGCTCCCACTACTTTCCAATTTTCAGTGCCGCCATGACCGTATCCAAATCCTTATCCCCACGCCCGCTTAAATTGACAATGATGATCTGGTCAGGCGACATTTTGGGCGCACGCTTAATGGCTTCCGCCACCGCATGAGAAGATTCCAATGCCGGAATAATCCCTTCTGTTTGCGACAACTCCTGAAAAGCCGCCAAAGCTTCGTCGTCAGTGGCGTAAGTGTAAAAAGCACGCTCCTGGTCACGCAGCAGGGCATGTTCCGGGCCAACGCTGGGATAATCCAACCCGGCACTAATGCTGTGGGTTTCCATAATCTGGCCGTCTGGTGTTTGCATGACATAGCTCTTTGTGCCGTGCAAAACGCCAATGCGGGAAATATTTGGGTCGGCAAAGCGGGCGGCGTGTTTGCCGTCGGTAATGCCTTCGCCGCCAGCCTCCACGCCAATCAGCGCCACGTCCTCATCATTGCGAAAGGCATGGAAGATGCCCATGGCATTGCTGCCGCCCCCCACACAAGCGATGATAGCATCGGGCAGCCGCCCACAGGTTTCTAATACCTGTTCCCGCGCTTCTATACCAATCACGCTTTGGAAATCACGCACCATCATTGGGTAAGGGTGCGGGCCGAGTACGGAGCCAAGCAGGTAATGGGTATTCTCCACATTCGTCACCCAGTCGCGGATGGCTTCGTTGATGGCGTCTTTGAGGGTGCGGCTGCCGCTGGCGACGGGGCGCACTTCCGCGCCAAGCAGTTTCATGCGGAAAACGTTGGGCTGCTGCCGGGCGATGTCTACTTCGCCCATGTAGACGACACATTCCAGCCCCAGCAGGGCGCAGGCGGTGGCTGTGCCCACGCCGTGCTGTCCGGCGCCGGTTTCGGCGATGATGCGGGTTTTGCCCATTCGTTTTGCCAGCAGGGCTTGCCCAAGGGCGTTGTTGATTTTGTGCGCGCCGGAGTGGTTGAGGTCTTCGCGCTTGAGGTAGATTTGGGCGCCGCCGAGTTTTTGGCTGAGTCGTTTGGCGTGTGTGAGGGGAGACGGCCGTCCCACATACGTTTTGAGCAGGTGGTCAAATTCAGCCATAAATGCCGGGTCGTTTCTTGCTTCATGGTATGCCTGAATCAGTTCTTCCAGGGCAGGCATGAGGGTTTCTGGCACAAATTGGCCGCCGTA
>CAZRIB010000158.1:1636-8581 GCA_964600035.1 uncultured Ardenticatenaceae bacterium
CTCACACAGGAACAAGGCCAACGCCGAGGGGCCATCTGTAATTTCGCCGGACCGTGCCATCTGAAACAGTTTGTCAAAGGGAAAAGTGTGGACGGTTATCACTTCCGTGGGTTCGTGGGCAGTGGGGCCAATTTTTACGCCGGTTGCCAGAAAGATGTGGCCGACTTCATTGCAAATGCCGTTTGCCAAATAAAATTGGCCGATATAGTCGAGATGGGCTGCTATACCGCCCGTTTCTTCTTGCAGTTCAGCGCGGGCGGCTTCTTCAAGACTTTGTTCCGGTTTTTTTGTGCCGGCGGGAATTTCCCAGCACCAGTCATCAACTGTGTAACGATATTGGCGCAGCATAATGATTTCACCATCGGCGGTTACGGGCACAATCCATACGGCCGCTTCCTTGACGACAGTGTTGTAAACGCCGGTTTCGCCGTTGGGTAGTTTAATTTTGTCCTGGCGCACGCTGTACCAGGGACATGACCAGGCAATGCGGGAGGAAAGGGTTTTGTACGGCTTTTTCATGGGGTGATTTGGGTTTGTTTGGCGTTGGCGATGAAGGCGCGGACTTTGGTATGGTCTTTGATGCCGGGACTGGCTTCTACACCACTGGCGACATCAACGGCATACGGCCGTACCGCCTGTACAGCTTCCGCCACATTTTCCGGTGTTAAGCCACCCGCCAACATGAGATGGGGAATGGATTGCGCCAGTTTGGCACTGAGTTCCCAATTGCCTGTTTCACCTGTTCCGCCGCGCAGCATGGGATGATAGGTGTCTATTAGAATGGCGGGCTGGTCTGGGTAGCGCTGGGGCGGGTTTTTGCTGAAAGCCGGGGGCAAGTACCAGTCGGCGTCGGCCTCTGCTTCGGCAAAGGAGATGGGGCGCAGGGCTTTGTAGGCACGGCCGTAAATGGGTGACTGCTCGTCGCCAACCCATTTGGGGACTTCTTCGCCGCTCAATTGAGCCAAATCAAGCTGGCATTGTTCCAGAATGGCGGCCATCTGAACGGCCGTTTCGTTGACAAACACGCCGACAAGTTGGGGGCAATCTGGCCGCTTACGCAAAACGGCCGTAATTTCCCGCAGCGCTTCCGGCGAAATTGAACGGGGGCTGGGCGGATACAAAATAAAACCCAGCATATCTGCTCCGGCCTCCGCTGCGGCCAGCGCATCATCCAGATTGGTAATACCACAAATTTTCACTTTCATGGCGTGTATGCTACCATTTTTTTGACAGATAGACAGCAGCAAGAATGAGTGTTTGAGAAAAAGAAACGGCCGTTACCCTCACCTTCAACTATCATCAAAGAAATCAACCAACAGGAAAACAACCTATGAGCAACCCCATTGAACTTTGGGAAAAACCAACTGCACACAAAATGTACATGATAGCCGGATGGCGGCAATGGGCAGATGCCGGCTCAATCTCCTCACGCCTGCCTAAATACCTCGTCAAACAAACCAACGCCCGGCAAATAGGCGAACTAAAAGCCGACGACTTCTACCTGTTCCAAATTCCCGGAACCCATGATTTGGTGCGGCCAGTTGTCAATTTTCAAGAAGGATTCCCAACGTCCCTGGACACCCCAACAAACACATTCCACTACGCAGGCGATGACGAAAATGGCGTCGTGTTCTTTTTGGGCGATGAGCCACATTTACGTGTGGAGCAGTACGTTACAGCACTGCTGGACACGGCCGAATCCCTCAACGTTCAGCGCATCATCACCTTTGGCGGCGTTTACGGCGAACTGCCATACGACAAAGAGCGCATGATTTCCGCCATATACAGCCTGCCATCTCTTAAAGAAGAATTGGCAAAAGTGGCCGTCAACCTGTCAGATTATCAGGGTGGGGCCAGCATTGGCTCTTATCTTTGCCGCCGGGCTGCCGAACGAAATATGGCGCATGTGGGGTTATACGCCTTTGTGCCAACCTATGACTTTTCTCAGGTGGCCGAAATTGGCAGCACCATCCGTCTGGAAAATGACCATATGGCATGGCTGGGTGTGATGCGACGCATTAACTACATGCTGAATCTGGATTTTGATTTGAGTGATTTGGAACGGCGCAGTGCCAAATTGGTAGAAGTACTGGACGATAAAGTGGCTGAGATTGATGCAAAAGCCCCTCAGCTTGGTGTGCGGGATTATATGGCGCAGTTGTCCGCTCAATTCTCGGAAGTTGCCTTTGCGCCGCTGGATCATGTGTGGGATGAGGAGCTTGACCGGCTGTTTAATGATGGGGATGGGGAAGAGATTGGAGATTAGGAATTGGAGATTCTCTCCCCCCTATCACGTCATTACCTTATGTTGGCTGAAAATTCTTTTCTCCGGCACGGATGGGGACGGTTAGCCAGTTTTCTCGCGGCGGCAGGGGGCAGCTGTAGTCTGGCGAGTAGGCACAGTAGGGGTTGTAGGCGTAGTTGAAGTCGATGCGAAATTGCCCATTGTCTAGTGGTTCAAGACCGGGCCGATGGTTGTCCAAGTAGCGCCCTGCGCCGTATGTTTCACTGCCACTGGTTGCGTCTCTGAATGGTAGAAAAAATTCCTGGCCGTGTGCATCGCTGTAGATGGTGAGGATGGCTTGTTGGCCTTCTATTGTGAATGTGACACGGCCGTATCGCCGGTACGGCCGTACATCCCCCGTGCTGGTTTCCATCATCACAACCGGTTCACCCGCAGGCAATCGTTCTGCTTCCACCGTAAAAATCAAATCCTCGTTTGGCTCATAGTAAGTCAGCCCGGAAAAATTTGCTTTTTGCTGCCGGGAAAGCGGCGACTGCTTATGGTGCTTCATAAATAAATTAATTTGTCTGCGAAACTCTAATAATGTCTTTGTGTCCATTGATTGTCCCTGCTGCAAAGTTGTTTCTGTTACATCGACAGATTGGTTCAATCTTGAAGATTGAACCAATTTTGTGGTTGTTGAAAGTTAAAGGTTGGATGTAGAGAAACGGCCGTTTCTTACCTGCACCCCTAATTCCCCAAAATCTGCCGAATAGTGGCCGCCATTGAATCATAACTAAAAGCAACCTGCTGGCCGTTGATTAAAAAAGTGGGTGTCCCCCGCGCCCCAGCCTGAAGGGCTTGCTGGTAATGGTCACGCACCAATGGCTGGTACTGGCCGCTGTCCAGGCAGGCATTAAATTCAGTTGTGTTTAAGCCAATGGCCGCGGCATCCTGCTCCAAATCGTTTTTGCTAAGTGCTCCAACAGATGTGTTTTCATAAATATAATCGTGGAACGCCCAGAATGCACCCTGGGCGGCGGCGCATTGGGCAGCTTCTGCGGCCAGTGGAGACTGTGCCGTAATGACCGGAAAATGGCGAAACTCAAAGCTAATTTGGTCACCAAATTCAGCAATCAGCTGATCTTTTACGCCGGAATTGTGCCATGCGCGGCAGGCAGGACAGCCAAAATCGCCAAATTCAACGATGCGTACGGGGGCATCTGCCGGGCCAAGCAGGTTGGGCGGTGTGTCGGTGATGAGTTGATTTGCTTTTTCTGTGCTGCTGCTGCGCCAAAATATGAGGGCAACGGCCGTTAATACGACAATCCCCACAAAACCAATCATGCGAATTCGCTTCAATCGGGCGGCTTTGGCTTTGGCTGCTGCCCGCTGCTGCCGTTTACTTACTTTTGCTGTCCGGTTTGCCATGTGTGCTTCCCTTTGTTGTCTGGTTGATAAAATCCGGGGAAAGCGTAACACGGCCGTTTACCCTAAACCGTAAGAAACAACACAAAAAGGACACCCATTTGGATGTCCTTTTTAGAGCGGAGAGGGTGGGATTCGAACCCACGGTGACCTCACGGCCACAACGCTTTTCGAGAGCGCCCCGATCGTCCACTCCGGCACCTCTCCGTGCAGGCAGGATTTTAGCGCAGAATGGCTCTTTGACAACCTGCACTATTGGCGGGAAGCACGCAGTTGACGGAAAAATTGCTGCAACAAGGCGGCTGCTTCGTCGGCCAACACACCAGCGGTTACCTGTACGCGGTGGTTAAAGTCGTTTACACCAAGAACGTCCACAATGGTGCCATCTGCGCCAAAACGGGTATCTGGCGCGCCATAAACCAGCCGGGGCAGGCGGGCTTGTATCATTGCACCGGCACACATGGGACACGGCTCAAGGGTGCAGTAAAGGGTTACATCGATAAGCCGCCAGTTTTGCAGGTATTGGCTGGCTTGTTTAAGGGCGATGATTTCTGCGTGGGCGGTTGGGTCCTGGTCTGTTTCCTTGCGGTTAAAGCCTGTGCCAATGATTTTGTTCTGGTAGACGGCAACTGCTCCCACGGGTACTTCGCCCAGGGTGATGGCTTGCTGCGCCAGTTCCAGGGCGGCTTGCATCCATTTTTGGTCTTGTTCGGTTACGGCCGTTTCCGGGGTTTGGGTCATTGGTTTATGTGTCGCTGGTATGAATGAGTTGGCCGTTTTGGTAACCAACGGCATAGGCATCGTGGCTGCTTTGGGGGATGGGGGCCAGCTGTAATACGGCCGTTGCCCAGGTTAAGCCTGCGCCAAAGCTCGCCAAAAGTAGTTTGTCGTGTGGTTTTATTTTACCGTTTGCCAACGCTTCTGTAACAGCCAGCGGAATGGCTGCGGCAGATGTGTTGGCGTAATTTTCAATGTTAATGATAAATCGGTCTAGTGGCACACCCAGATTTTTGGCTGCGGCTTGAATGATGCGCAAGTTGGCCTGGTGCGGCACAATCCAGTCGATTTCATCCAGCAGCAAATCCCCTTTGGCTAAAACTCGGCGCACGCTGTCATTGAGTACACGGGTGGCAAATTTGAATACTTCACGGCCGTTCATTCGTAAATAGTGCCGTCCTTCAGCGAAGGTAGTGGCGCAAACGGGTTCTGCTGACCCCATGGCAGGCACAATGAGGTGTTCTGCGCCGCTGCCGTCTGAACCCAACTCGTGGCTTTCTATGCCGCATGGTTCATGGCTGGTTTGCATGACGGCGGCTCCTGCTGCGTCGCCAAAGAGTACGGCCGTTGATCTGTCTTGCCAGTTCAAAAAACGACTCAGCAGTTCAACACCCACAACCAGAACGTTATTGTAAAGGCCACCGCGAATAAATTGATCGGCCGTGACCAGCCCGTAAACAAAACCAGTACAGCCTGTAACCAGAACAAAGGCAGGCACATTGGCAGCACCCAGCAGGTGCTGTACCTGGCTGGAAACTGGCGGCGTCAGGTGGTCTGGTGTGGATGTGGCAACAATGATGAGGTCTAAATCGGTTGGCGCAATGCCGGCTTGTTGAAGAGCAGCTTTACTGGCTTCGGCGGCCATCGTGGCGGTTGTTTCGCCGGGGCCAACGATGTGACGTTGGTGGATACCTGTTCGCTGGACAATCCATTCATGTGTGGTGTCCATCATTTTTTCCAAATCGTAATTGGTCAGCACTTTTTCAGGCACATATGCGCCCCACCCAGTGACACGGCCGTATCTTTTCGTCTTCATCTTCACAATCTCCAAAATAAAATTTGCGAGCAGCTGTCGCACTCCCCCCACCTTCAGCTATGAAAACACTACCACAAAAGAAAGGTCACGGGAAAGAGGCAAACGCATCGCCGTCTATTTGCCAATCTGCTAAAATCACACGCATTGGACTACCTCAAAAGTTGCAAATGAACGTAAGATGACGCGCTTTTGGGTAAAGTTATTTATACACTTCAACAAGCTGCCTTTATACAAGGCTTTTGAAAAAGGGAGTAAAGATGGAGCTAACCGAAAGAGACAATCAAAAGGTCACACGCTGGCTGTTTACGGTTTGTGGACTCATCATGTTTATGGTGGTGCTGGGCGGTTTTGTCCGTTTGACACGCTCTGGCTTGTCCATTGTGGAATGGAATCCGGTAAGCGGGGTCATTCCCCCAATTGGACAGCAAGCCTGGGAAACAGAATTTGCCAAATATCAGCAAACGCCTGAGTTTCAAAAAATCAATTACAACATGACGCTGGCTGAATATAAAGAAATTTTTTATGTGGAATATATCCACCGCTTGCTGGCACGTTTTGCTGGCTTATTTGTCCTTATTCCTCTGGTGAGCTTTTTGTGGAGAAAAACAATCCCCTGGAAGAAGTCGGGGATATATATTGCCATTGTGGTTCTCTTTGGGTTTCAGGGCTTTTTAGGTTGGTATATGGTCAGCAGCGGCCTGGAGGATGTGCCCCACGTTAATCATGTCCGTTTGACAATTCATTTGCTGATGGCGTTGTTTTTGTTGGCTTTAACTTTGTGGAAGGCTTTGGCGCATCATTTTCATTTTCCGGAAAAACGTGAGCATTATAAAAAGAGTTTGGCTTTTAAGCTGTCTCTTTGGATGATTGGCATTCTGGTTGTGCAAATTTCGTATGGTGGTTTTGTGGCTGGCTTGAAGGCGGGTTGGGTTTCTAATACGTGGCCTTTGATGTACGGCCGTCTTGTGCCCAAGGACATGTTTTCCCAATTAACACCAAAATGGCTCAATCTGCTGGAAGCGCCAGTTACTGTGCATTTTATCCATCGCTGGTTTGCCTTTGCCGTTCTGATTATGGCGGGCGTTGTGTATTGGCAGCTTCGCAATCGTCCCATTGCCCCCTTGATGCAGAAAGCTGTCACGGCATTAGTGGGGCTAACTGTCTTGCAAATTTCGTTGGGAATCACTGTTGTTTGGTTTAGCGTGCCTTTGGTTTTGGCGCTTAGCCATCAAGCAGTTGCGCTTTTGTTGTTTGTCACTACTGTTTTTATTAGTTACCTGACGGTTTATGAACCGGCGGAGGAGATAGTGAAGGAAGCAGGTAAAGTAGGCGTAACGGCCGTATAAGTTATTTCGGGTCTTTTGGGATTCACTGGGTACAGTGCATATTTGGTAGGGGCAGGTTTGAAACCCCCTGTGCGTCTCCCATTTTTATGACATTTGCAAGAGGTACAGTGCATATTTGGTAGGGGCAGGTTTGA
>CAZRIB010000159.1:0-8564 GCA_964600035.1 uncultured Ardenticatenaceae bacterium
TATACTGCTCAAAGATGAGGCAGAGATGATATGTTAAACCCAATACGGCCGTTTCTGGAAACACAAGACGCACTCATACTAGACGGCGGGCTGGCAACCCAGCTAGAAGCCAGAGGCTGCGACCTGAGCGACAAACTATGGTCGGCACGCCTGCTCATGGACAACCCAGACCTCATCCGCCAGGTTCATCTGGACTATTATTGGGCGGGAGCAGACGTGGGCATTAGTGCCAGCTACCAGGCCACTTTGCAAGGCTTTCAGGAACGCGGCGCCACCATGATGGAAGCCATCCAACTGCTGCGTCTGTCGGTGCAGTTGGTAACAGAAGCCCGCGCCCAATTTTGGGCACAGCCCGCCGCCCGCCGAGGACGGCTTTATCCGCTGGTGGCCGCCAGTGTGGGGCCATACGGCGCATTTTTAGCCAATGGCGCAGAATACACCGGCAACTACGATTTGGATGAAGACGGCCTGTTTGAATTTCACCGGCAGCGCTGGCACATTTTGGCCGGTACAGAAGCCGACCTGATGGCTTGCGAAACCATCCCCTCTGCCCCGGAAATGCGCGCCCTGGTACGTCTGCTGCTGGAATCCGGGAGGAAACCGGCGTGGTTTAGCTTTACGGCCAGAGATGAAGCCCACATTAGCGACGGCACGGCCGTAACCGAAGTGGCCGCCTTTCTGGACAACATTGAGCCAGTTGTGGCTGTCGGCATCAACTGCACCCCACCCAGCTACATACCGGGCCTCATCCGGCAAATTCGTTCCACAACCAGCAAGCCCATCATCGTGTACCCCAACTCCGGCGAACAGTACGATGCCGCCCACAAATGCTGGCTGGGCGAATCTGACCCATCGGCCTTTGGCACATTTAGCCGGGAATGGCGCAAAGAAGGGGCCATGCTCATTGGCGGCTGCTGCCGCACCACCCCGGCACACATTCGCCAAATTGCCGACCGGATGCGGCGAGGCAATGACGGAACATCAAAGTGACAAGGTGACAAGGTGATGGGGCGATAAGGTGACTTTGAACCTGCAACCTGCAACCTGCCACTTGCCACTTGCAACTTGCAACTTGCAACTTGGAGACATTATGAACACAGACGATTTTTACACCTCGCTGCCCCGCAAGCGCATGTCTGCCGGGGCGATTTTTTTGGACGATAACGGCCGTATTCTGCTGGTAGAACCCACTTACAAGCCAGTGTGGGAAATTCCCGGCGGTGTCATAGAAAAAAATGAATCGCCGCTGGAAGCATGTATTCGCGAAGTTGAAGAGGAGATTGGTCTGCAAAAACGGCCGTTACGCCTGTGGTGTGTCGATTACATCAAAGCCGACGACCACCGCACCGAATCCATCGTCTTCATTTTTGATGGCGGGCATCTCACCCCGGAAGAAACAGCCCGCATCACACTCCCTGCCGATGAGTTACGCAGCTATCGTTTTTGCACATTGGCAGAAGCCCAGGCACGGCTCAATCCCCGTCTGGGCAAACGGGCTGCACAATGTCTGGCACATCCCGGCCAAACCCTTTATCTGGAAAATCAGGAGAAGCCGTTTGAGTAACTATTTTGGAGAATTAGCCGCATTGGGAACGGCCGTATGCTGGGCATTTACGGCCGTATTTTTTGCCAGCAGCGGGCGCAAAGCCAGCGCCGACATCGTCAATCGCAGCCGCCTGCTCATCGCCTTTCTACTGCTTTCTGCCACCCATTTTGCCCGGTTTGGCAGTTGGTTCCCCTGGCAAGCCGAATCCTTCCGCTGGTTTTGGCTGGGCATTTCCAGCTTTCTGGGTCTGGTCATTGGCGACACCATGCTCTTCCGCGCCTTTGTCATGCTGGGGCCACGACTAAGCACCCTGCTCATGTCCATTGTGCCCATCGTCAGCGCCCTGGCCGGCTGGCTGCTGTTTGGCGAACTGCTTCTGCCCATTGAGTGGATAGGCGTTCTGCTGGCCGTTGGCGGCGTGGCCTGGGTGGTCACCGAAAAGCAGCCCGGCATGGACGTGGCCGCGCATCAAACATATAAAAAAGGCTTGTTGTATGGCGTGGGGGGTGCATTGGGGCAAGTAGCCAATCTGGTTACAGCCAAATACGGGCTGGTTGGCGGCTTCGACTCCCTTTCTGCCACATTAATACGGATTTTTGTGGCGATTCTTTGTTTGTGGGCATGGGCGGCCTTTCGCGGGCACATTCGCACCACGTTTCAGGCATGGCGACAGCGTTCATTTTTTCTGCCTTTGCTGGGCGGCTCCATCGCCGGGCCATATCTGGGCATCTGGTTGTCGCTGGTAGCTATCTCATATGCACGGCTGGGTGTGGCTTCCACGTTGATGGCGCTGCCGCCTGTACTGTTGATTCCGGTGGAATATTTCACCACGCGCAAGCCGGTTAGTTTGCGCGGGGTGGCTGGCACACTGCTGGCGCTGTTTGGGGTGGCTCTGCTGTTTTTGCCGGGCGGGTGATTGGGTATTGGGAGATTAGGTATTGGGAGATTGGAGATTGGAGATTGGGGATTGGGGATTGGTCACCTTATCACCCTGTCACCTTGTTAAGCCGCCGGACGGGCACGTATCATTTGCAAAATGCCCCAGCCGTGAACAGTGGTTTGTTCAATGACGAAGCCGTTGTTTTGGACGGTAACGGCCGTTTCCCGGTTCAGGTGACACTCTTTTTGCAGGGCAAACCAGGCCGGGTGCAGCCAATCTGTTACGCGCTGCATGATGGGGTTTTGCCCGCGCACATGCTCCAGCAAGAATAAACGGCCGTTTGGTTTGAGCACCCGCCTGATTTCGGCCAATGCTTTTTCTGGCTGGGGAATGGAGCAAAAGACCAGTGTCCCCACAACGTTGTCGAACTGGTGATTGGCAAAAGGCAGCTGCTGGGCGTTTGCCTGGCAAATGGTGAAAGGAACAACGGCCGTTTCCCGGCGAACGGCCGTACCTGCCAGTTTTTTGGCATCCACATCAACGGCCGTTACGTGGCTGGCCTGCGTATATATGGGCAAGTTGACACCTGTACCCGCACCAATTTCCAGAATACGGCCGTTTACTTCAGAAAGCAGCACATGCCGCAGCTTCCCCAGCGTTCCCCGCTCCAGCAAAGCCATCGCCCGGTCATACTGTTTCGCCTCTTTTGTACACATCCACCACCTCCGAAAAAAAGCAAGCATTCAGCTATCAGCATTTTAGCTTGTCAGCCTTTTTATGGCATGGTCAATTTCGGGCAGAAAACAGGGCAGTCGGGTAGGGGCGAGGCGGGTGGAAGACGTCGCCGTTCTGCAAAACAAGATGATTTTCCACCTGCCTCGCCCATACAATAAACGAACCATGCCCAAATAACACACCCAAAGTCCCCTCACCCTGTCACCTTGTCACCCCGTCACCTTATTGCAACTCACTGCCCGTTCTGCCGTAAATCTGGTTATAATAGCCTAAGAGTTTTTTATCCGACACAGTTCACATAAAAGGAGTAGGTCATGGATGGTATACTGGCAGGTCTTCTGCCCATTCTTTGCGTTTTCTTTGTAGGTGCAGTGGTTTTCATCAGTGCGGCCGTTCGCATCGTGCAAGAATACGAACGAGGCGTCATTTTCCGATTAGGCCGGGTACAAGGCGCAAAAGGCCCTGGCCTCTTCTTCATCATCCCCATCATCGACCGTATGATTAAAGTTGATTTACGGACGGTGACCCTCGATGTCCCTTCACAAGAAGCTATTACCGGCGACAACGTCACCGTTAAAGTCAACGCCGTCGTTTACTTTCGGGTCGTTGATCCTACCGCCGCCGTCATTCAGGTGGAAGATTACCGACGGGCGACCTGGCAAATTGCCCAAACCAGCTTACGCAACGTCATTGGGCAGTCCAACCTTGACCAACTGCTTCAAGAGCGAGAAACCATAAACGAAACACTCCAGCACATTATTGACGAAGCAACCGAACCCTGGGGTGTTAAAGTTTCCATTGTGGAAATTAAAGATGTGGAATTGAATTCACAGATGGTACGGGCAATGGCGCGGCAGGCAGAGGCAGAACGGGAGCGCCGTGCCAAGATTATTCACGCCGAAGGTGAATTGCAAGCTTCCAAACAGTTGGCAGAAGCTGCAAAAATGCTCAGTGGTGAAGAGGGCGCAATGACATTGCGTTATCTGCAAACGCTTTTGGAAATTGGTGTGGAGCAAAATACCACGACAATTTTCCCGGTACCTGTTGATTTGCTCTCCGGCATGTTAAACAAGGCTGGTAAATCGCAAGAGTAATTGGTAATAAATGAGAAAAGAGCCGCTCATGAGAGCGGCTCTTTTACGAAATGGGGGCTTTTCAGGATAATACGTCATTCATCATTCGTTATTTTCTGAGAAGAGAGGGAAAGCGTGTTCAAGTATCGTCAAATTTTATTTTTTCTGGCAGTGATTTTTATATCCAGCGGCTGTGCGCTTTTGGAAGCGCCGCCACGCCCGGTTATCCCCACCCCCATCCCCACTGTCCCTCCCATTAACACTGGCGCAACAGGCGAGCTGGTCATTGACCCGGTAAGTGATGTTGTGCCCGCAGTAGACCCTTTTGTAGAAGCGTTGATGAATGAGGTGTCTCAAAACCAGTTGGTGG
This sequence comes from uncultured Ardenticatenaceae bacterium, assembly GCA_964600035.1. Taxonomy (GTDB): domain Bacteria; phylum Chloroflexota; class Anaerolineae; order Promineifilales; family Promineifilaceae; genus CAZRIB01. The sequence goes on from CAZRIB010000159.1 coordinate 4,605, forward strand.
GATATGTGCAGCAGTTACAAAGTTTTGGCACGCGCAACACCTTTAGCCCAACAGACCGAACAGATTTTGGTCTGGGCGCGGCTCGCACGTGGATTTTCAATGAATTTGTGCGGGTGGGAAACGGCCGTTTACAAGTTGAATACGACCCCTTCCCTCTCAACTACAACGGAACTGTCACAGACCAACAAAACGTCGTTGCCACCTTGCCCGGCACAGGCAACCACCCCGGTGTGGTTGTCCTCATGGCACATTACGACTCCCGTTCCGTTGACCCCAACGACGGAACCAGCCTTGCCCCCGGCGCAAACGACAACGCATCTGGTGTGGCCGCCATGCTGGAAATTGCCCGCCTGCTTAGCTCCCGAAACTGGAACCAAACCGTCGTCTTCATCGCCTTTACCGCCGAAGAGCAAGGCACATATGGCAGCCGCCACTTTGTAGCCGACCGGCTTTTGGACGGCTGGCAAATAGATGCCGCCATCAACATGGACATTGTCGGCGGCCGGCCGGGCATTCCCCAATCCATTCGCATGTTTGCCGCCGGACCAGACACCACCCCTCAACAGCAGCTTGCCCGCTATATCGACTTTGTCGGGGCGTTGTATATTCCCCAATTTCCGCCAACCCTGGTCAATGCCACTGACAGAGAAGGCCGGTTTAGTGATCACATCCGCTTTTTGGATGCCGGCATTCCTGCCGTGCGTATGATTGAATCAGTGGAAGACCAATCACGACAGCATAACGCGCTGGATACGGCCGATGCCATCGACTACAACTATTTGCGCCAGGTGACGCAGCTTAATCTGGCCGTATTGGCCAATATGATTGGCGCACCAACACCGGCACAGCCCCCCATCATGGCCCCCATGGCCGACCCCGGCGGCATCATTTTGTCGTGGAGTCCTGACCCACTGGCCGCCGGTTATGCCATATCTTTCAGGCCATTAGGCGCAGAAGATTATCCGCCGTTCCGCTTTGTCAGCGGCAGTCAGGCGGGCAATGTAGCCATTACCGGACTGGATACCTCAATACCCTACGCGGTGAGTATTGCCGCTATCTCCCCATCCGGCCTGACGGGCAAATTTTCACCAGAGATTATTTTGGAAGCGCAGCCCACGCCATAGGTAAACCACAAGCAACTAATCAATTGTGAATTGTGAACCCGGACATTTCATTTACCATTCACAATTCACCGTTCACCATTTACAATTCTATTGATAATTTTTGTCGATCTTGCCCCCATTAGCACCTAAAACAATTCAGCCAGCCAACCAATCAGCGAAAGTGCTGAATGGCTGGCTGGCTGATTACCTGACAGCTCCGGCTCTATTGGTCTGCAATGATCAAGACAAAAGTGCCGCCTGTGTCTGGATCTGCGCCAATGGTGATATTGACGGTTTGGCCGTCTTTGGTGTAGACAAGGATGGCGGTGTCTTCCATTTGGAAGGATTCATCTGCGTTTTTCGTCCAGCCATCGCTAGTCATTTGTTCTTCGTAAAAGGTGATGACATCGGCAACGGCCGTTACCGTTTGGTAAGAAACCAGCCCACTCATCGTCGCCAATTCCGTTGCATCTTCCAAAATGGGGTATTCAGCATCGGCACCGCTGCCGGTACACGCCTCTGGAATCTCCACAGTAATCGGTTCATTCACCTCAGTCAGGTTCAATTCCACAAGAATCTCACCTGTGGTATTCACAGAAGTATCCAAAACGTCGGCCATATTGCCTGTGCCCTGCATCACCAGCCGCACCAAATACCCGCCATCCTTGGCAATATACACATCCCCTTCCAGTTGATCGACATCATTGATGGTATCGGTTTTCAAATTGGTTTCATTAAAGTGATACTGCTTCACGTCAATGCCGTTGACCGTTGTGTCACCAACATAGTCAGCGTTTTCAATTTCTGACAAGAAATTGTCGGGGTTGGCAAAATCGCTAAATGGGTTCTGTGTGCCGCTTTCCGCAGGGGAGGTAATGCACCCCATGCCGGGCAGGACAGTGTAAGAAGTATCTTCTATTTGCACAGTGGTCATTTCAACATTTTCGCCACCACCCACGGCATCCCCCATGCCAGCGAGATTGGTTGTCATGCTCATGGCCTGGGGATCGCTTGTGGTAATGATGTCGGCGTCGATGCTTTGGCTAATTTCGTTGCCTGCATCGTCCGTGCCAGTGACAGTCATGGAAAGAGTAAAGTGGTAACTGTCAAATTGGTAGTCGGTGGAGATGTTGCCAAATGTGAGGGGGGATTCATCGGCTGTGTTGGTTTCGGCTGGGGCTTCGGTGGCAGTTGGTTCGGCCGGTTCGGGAACGGCCGTTGGCTCTTGTACTGCTGGTGCTTCAGCCTGCCCACTCGTGTCTTCATTGTTTTCTGCCGGGGCTTCAGCAGGGGCAGAAACGGCCGTTGGCTCTTCAGCCGGTTCACCACCCCCCGTCAGACTGCATGCCAGCGACGAAAGCGCAAACAGTAAAATCAAAACAGTTACCCAACGTAGTTGCTTTGTCATCATCATTTTTCCTTTACTTAAAGTGACAATAAAAGTAAGCGTTTAGCGTTTCCTCCGCCTGCCGGCAGACCATCACCAAACACTTATACAACAAAAAAGGACGCCAGCAATTTGGCGTCCATGATTCATGAGCGGGTGCTGCAAACAAATACAAAAAAGTTATAAAGCGCGTTACCTAAAAACACGTTACAAGGTATAACTTTCATCCACGCTTAATACAACAGGAACTGCCTCGGTTTCCGCTTTCACACGCGCTGCCCAGGCATTCACATCAATGGCAATCAGCGGCCATGTGTTGTAGTGGCAAGGAATGACAACTTTTGGCTTGAGCAATTTAATGGCTTCAATGGAATCATCTGGCCCCATGGTAAAGTTGTCTCCAACGGGCAAAATTGCCAGGTCCAGACCCATTTTGCCAATGAGCGCCATATCAGAGAAAAGGGCTGTGTCGCCAGCGATGTACAAATTTTTCTCGCCAACGGTCACCACATACCCGCCTGGGTCGCCACCATAGCTGCCATCAGGCAAACCCGAGCTGTGTAAGGCGGGGGTCATTTTTACCCGGCCAAAGGGGAAGTTGTAGCCGCCGCCGGTGTTCATGGCATGGACGGTTTCATGCCCTTTTGCAGAAATCCAGTTGCAAATTTCAAAGTTGGCAATCACGGTTGCGCCGCTTTGCTTTGCCAGGGGAACTGTGTCTGCAATGTGGTCGCCATGCCCATGTGTTTGCAAAATAAAACTGGCGGTTACATCAGAAACGGCCGTTTTGGCAGCAGGGTTATTCCCGGCAAAAAACGGGTCCACAACAACTTTTGTCCCATCAATATCAAGCGTAAACGTAGCATGACCGTGCCAGGTAATGGAAATAGACATGGAAACCTCCTGAAACTAAATGATTGTTAATAAAACGGGGTAGGTAAACCACAAAAAGGATTTTGATGAAAAACGTGCCATTTCTTTATGGTTTACTAGACTCAGCAGATCCAAAATCCGATAATCTAGTACTCAGTCATATGTGAAATAAGGGATTAGATTGGTTCAATCTCGGAGATTGAACCAATCTTTGTATCCATCAAAGAACACTTGACTGAGTACTAACCACAGATTAACACGAATTTTCACGGATTTTAACTTTAATCCGTGTGAATCTGTGGAAATTCGTGGCAAAAATTGGATCTACTCAGACTCAAGCACAGTATAAAACCGGGCTATACCTCCGTCAACAAAAAAAAGCCACCCCGCAAAGAGATGGCCTTTTCACTGTTCTGAGAAGTTTAATCTAGAGATTAGGGATTGGAGATCGGAGATTAGTCGCCTCTAGTACCCGTATTCAGTAATCCGTGTGCTCTACCTCTGGTAACTTCGTCGGAAAACGGTATACGGACTTCGGGTTGCGTGTACCAGGGTGTAAGCCCGTCATCATTCCGCATTAATCTTCAATACCCAACC
>CAZRIB010000160.1:0-8555 GCA_964600035.1 uncultured Ardenticatenaceae bacterium
TATGTGCGCCATTGTGTCCTCCTTCGCCATCATCTACCAACCACTTTTTGTGGCGTTCTAATTGATAAAATCGTCCTCAAACATACGATGTGATACCTCTATGATAACTGCATTTTTCACAGTGAACACTGCATCGGCAAACGGCCGTTTCCCGTGCCGGAGCAGGGGCGAGAAAGGGAAGAAATCCCGCCCCACCCACCATTACAAGGCACTAGTGCTCTGTTAAGTAAGTTTTTACATATTTTTTAGCACACAGATTAACGCGGATGACACGGATTTTTAGCTGACTTATCCGTGTTTATCTGTGTAAATCCGTGTCCTGTAAAAATGAATAAATTTAGTTAACAGTGCACTAGCTGGATGCTTACCTGTTTTTAAGATATTTTTACAATTATCAAGGATGAATATTTCTATGCGTTTTGTATACACGGCCGTTACCTTATTACTGCTGTTCATGGTTTCTTGTCAATCAACAGATGCCCCCGCCATCACCCCGGCGGCTCTGGTTACGGTTGTCGCCGCACCACAACCACAGCCCACACTTTCACCCGCCATCATTGCCAAGGGGCAAGAAATCTATGCTGCCAACTGCGCCAACTGTCACGGCGCAAACCTGGAAGGTGAACCAAACTGGAAAGAACAAAATGAAGACGGTTCTTTTCGAGCGCCGCCCCATGACGAAAACGGCCATACCTGGCATCATGGCGATGTCACCTTGATGGATGCCATCCAAAAAGGCGGCGCAAGGTTGAATGACCTGAACATTGGCGGCACAAGCAATATGCCCGCCTTTGAAGAAATTCTAACGCCAGAAGAAATAACGGCCGTTCTCACCTACATCAAAAGCACCTGGCCAGAAGATGTTCAAGCCATACAGTGGGAAGTTACCCAGCGAGAACGCGCCCAGTCACAATAAAATTTGCAGGCGTAGGAAGCTTATGTCACACAAAATCCTGGTTGTTGATGACGAACAAACATTACTCAACACTGTACGCGCTTATTTAGAAAAGGAAGGGTACGCGGTGCAAACGGCCGTTGACGGCCGTACCGCCCTCCACATCTTCCGCGACTTCCAGCCCGACCTGATGGTGCTGGACATCATGCTGCCAGAAATTGACGGGCTTGAGCTGCTGCGCCAAATCCGGCAAAGCTCCGACGTGTACGTCATCATGCTCACCGCCCGCGCCGACGAAACCGACAAAATTGTAGGGCTGACACTGGGCGCTGACGATTACGTCACCAAGCCGTTCAGCCCGCGCGAACTGGTCGCCCGTGTCAAAGCCGCTCTGCGCCGTCTTGACGGCAGCCCGGTGCGCAAGGCGGCGGCATGATGGGACGCGGCATGGGCGGTGGCATGATGGGCGGCCGTCAACCATGACCACAAGCCAAATGGCGCATTCCCCAACAAGACAAATTGCGCTCGGCAGCGAACTTGATTCCCGGTAATGTTTGGCAAACAGAAAACAGTAAGCAGTATTCGGTAAAAGTAAGCAGTACTGAACACTGATAATCGTTTATCGGTTAACGGCCGTTTTTGTTTTCAGCAAACATTTACTTGACCTTCCAGCTGCCGGAAGGTATACCATGCTTACAGGGAGGTGTTTCGATGCAAATAAAAGAGCTGTCCCAACGAACCAATTTATCAGCCAAAACGATTCGCTATTATGAGGAAATTGGCCTGCTGCCACCGCCAAAACGGCTGCCCAATGGCTACCGGGATTATGAGGAAACGGCCGTTTCCCGCATCAAACTCGTCGCCGGGGCCAGAACCCTGGGATTCTCCCTGGACGACATCCGCGAAATCCTGGCCTTGCGTGACCGGCGAGAAGCGCCCTGCCGGGTGGTGCTGGACATGCTCCAGGCCAAAGCCGCCGAAATCGAGCAGCGCATCCGGGAATTGGAACGGCTGCAAACCGAATTGGAGGAACTGCACGCCCTGGGTCTCACCTTCCCCACTGATGATGTGGACGGTAAAAACTGCGTCTGCCATCTGGTGAGCGAGCGGGCGGATTCCGTAAGCCGTAAGCCGTGAGCCGTAAGCAGTTTACAGGACACGTTTTCCAGGGGGAGTCTGCTAATTACCGAACACCAAATACTGAATACTGAACATCCCCTTGACATTCCAGCAACTGGAAGGTGTACCCTTCCGGCATGGACGAACGAATTGTAACCCGAACCAATCTGACCTGCCCCGAATGCGGGCATGTGGAGATGCTGGACATTCCCCACGATTATTGACTGGCTTTTCATACGTGTACCAGTTGTGGTACCAGATTACGGCCGTTGCTTGGCGACTGCTGCGTTTTCTGCTCCTACGGCGACCATCACTGCATCAGCAAACAAAAAGAGGCGCTGGCAAAAGGTGAAACATGAACCGATTTGATCTAATCGTCATTGGCGCAGGACAAGGCGGCCTGCCCGCCGCCGCGCTGGCCACCCGGCTGGGGGCCAACGTCGCCCTCATCGAGATGAGCGAGATCGGCGGCACCTGAGCGAACTGGTGAAAGACGCAGCCAAAAAATTACGGCAGCGGGGCAAAACATGATTAATGAAAACGGCCGTTTCGATGAGAAACGGCCGTTTTCATATTCACCAGACCACCTACACCCAATCAGCCTAACCCATACCGCTCAATTGCCTCATCCAAAATGCGGTTGACCAGCTCCTCATACGTCCAGCCATCCGCCTGCGCTTCAAGGCACAAATCGGAGTATCCAGGGTTTAGACCGGGCAGAGGGTTGATTTCCAGGATATACGGCTTGTTATTATCATTGGCATCCAGACGAAAATCCACCCGGGCCACATCCCGGCAGCCGGTCACACGAAATGTTGCGGCCGTCAACCAGTTTAATTCCTCCACCAACTCTTCCGACAAAGGCGCAGGGCAAAGATAATGAAATTCATCAACCCAATCTACCTTAATACGGCTGGTGTAAATCCCCCTTTCCTCAGCCGGATAACGGCTCATATCCACTTCCAACGGCGGAAAGAAGTGCAGCCCTTTTTGGACCCGGGGTGCTTCTTCATCATCTGGAATCCGCCACGCGACCGGACTGGTTAGATTACCAACGACGCCAACAGTCACCTCCCGCCCTTCAATAAACCGTTCTGCCAGCACCGGCTGGTCATACCGGTCAAACAAACGGCGTAGTTGGCTGCGAAGCTGCGTTTCATTCTCCACAATGGAGTCTGCACTGACACCCATCCCTGTACCTTCCCGGCTTGGCTTCAGGAACAGCGGAAAGTGCATATCCGGGTCTAACGGTTCATTCACCCGCTCAAATGTCTGGAAAGGCGGTGTGGATAGATTGTGGTAGGCCAACACCCGCTTGGTCATTGGTTTGTCCAGCGTTAAAGCCAGTGTCAAAATCTGCGAACCGGTGTATGGAATGCGCAGCATCTCCAAAATAGCCGGTACTTGCGCCTCTCGCGAGTCGCCAAAATGCCCTTCACAAATGTTGAAGCAAATCTCTGGCTTCAACTTGCGCAAGTTGTCATAGAGCGTCACGTCTCCTTCCAGAAATGTGACCTCATGCCCACCTGCTTTCAGCGCGGCCATGATAGCCTCAATTGTTTTCTCCGAATCAAGGTCGTCCCAATGGTCGGGAGACATTCCCGGCCAGGTAGGGGCATTCTTTTTCAAATTTGCTAAAAGCGCAACGCGCATCGTTTCCTTCCTTTTGTCCATCGGCGGACATGGCCAAATATAAAACCCACCTTTCAGGGGAGGCCTGAAAGATGGGCTGTCTGCTCGCTTTTTTGAATTTGGCCGGAAGTATAGCAAGCTTGTTTGAAAAAGCTACAAATTCATCTGTCATGGAAAACGGCCGTTTTCGCTGCCACATAACAGCCGGTTCAATCCCGCGCTTCCGAATATAAAATCTCTCCAGTACCTCAACCACGTCATGATGAAATGGGTAACGGCCGTAACTACCCAACAATACAGGACAATGTCCCTTGAGGGCGGGACGGCCGTTCCTCTACACTGCGTTCATCTTAATCCCAACCAAAACGGAGGTAACGCATGAACGCAACGATCAAACGGGCGGGGACCCTGTACGCCGTGGGCGGCGCGGTCTGGTTCTTGTTCATCGTCGGCAGCATCGTTACCGGCTTCCCCTGGTCGGAAGCGCATACAACCACCTTTTCCATCGCCGAAGCAATCTTCATTGTCGTACAAACGCTGCTGCTTGTTGGTTTTTTCGGCATCTGGCAGAGCGGCGGTGTGGGCGACGGGCGGTTTGGCAAAGCTGCCTTTGGTCTGGCTGTACTCGGCCATGCCATCTTTGTGCTGGTGGAGATCCACTCGCTCATCCTCGGCGACCTTTCCCCGGCCTTTCCCCTGGCGCCGCTGACGTCGGCGGTGGGCATTTTGCTCACCGGCATTGCCGTGCTGCGCGCCAGGCAGTGGCGGGGCTGGACGCGCTGGCTGCCGCTGATCACCGGCATTTACCCTTTTATTTTCATGTTCCCCTTTGTAGCCATCACCGGCCAGACGCTGGACATTGCCATTGGTTTTTGGGGGCTGGTGCGGTTTGGCCTGGGGCTGGCGATTCGGGCGCAGGCGAGTGAAAGATTGGTCCAATCTTGGAGATTGGACCAATCTTGACAGGATCAAGACATGCCCGAAAACAATCGCACCATCACCAACCCCGCCATCGGCCATCGCATCACCTTTTTGCAAACGGCCGTCCAAACCAATGGCGACCTACTGCAAATCGAATACATCGTGGAAAAACCGGAAAGCAAACCGGCCATTCCCCTGCACAAACACCTCAAATGCGCGGAACGATTTGAGACAGTGTATGGTAAACTGGGAGTTATCGTGGACGGCGAACGGCGGGTGTTGGGCATCGGCGAAAGCGTCACCATCCCGCCGGGTACGCCGCACACCTTTTGGAACGCGGGCGACGGCGAGTTGCGCTTCATCACTGAGGTGCAGCCGCCGGGCGATCTGCAAACCTACTGGGAAACGGTCTTCGGGCTGGCGCAGGAGGGCAAGGTGAACGCCAACGGTCTGCCTAACCTGCTGCAACTGGCCGTCGTCGCCCCGCTGGCCGACAGTTATGACCCGCGTGTGCCAGTTCTGGTGACAAAGGCACTGGTAGCGATGTTGGGCGGTATCGGCCGTTTGCTGGGTTACAAGGCGCGCTACCCGCAGTACAGCGATGCGCCCGATCCCATGAATAACACATGAAATTAACTATTCACCATTCACAATTTACTATTCACCATTTTCTCCTTCGCACCCTCTGGCTCACTCTCACGGCCGTTTCCCTCCTCTGGTTTGCCGCCAACGTCTCCGCCTTCTACCGGCAGGTCGCCGCCACCGCGCCTGACGCCCCGCGCTGGTATGCGGCCGTCACCGCCGGGCTGGATGTAGTCTTTGTGGGGCTGTGCGCCGTCGTCGCCCTCCTCATTTACCGCCGCCGGCCAGACGACCGCATCGCCTGGCTCACCTCGCTGGCGCTGATAGTCTGGGGCGCCAACAACGGCCTGTTCATCCAGACCAAGGATGCCCTGCTGGGCGACCTGAACAACACCCCTGGCCCGCTTTACTACGCCGTCGAGTCGATTACCCTGCTCAGCTACATGGGCTGGATGCTCTTTTTCTACCTCTTCCCCAACGGCCGTTTTGTGCCGCGCTGGACCAAGGTTACGGCCGTTGCCTGGCTCCTCTTCTCCGGCAGTTGGTATCTGTGGCCCACCTCGCCTTACACGCCGCCGCAGTGGCCCGGCTGGCTCTTTGGCCCGGTGGTGCTGGCGCTGTGGGGCAGTTTTCTGGTCGCTCAAGTCACCCGCTATCGCCGCGTCTCTACACTGGTGGAACGGCAGCAGACAAAGTGGGTACTGTTCGGCATCGCCGTCGCCGTCCTCATTGCACCGCCGGTTTGGGTATGGCAGGGGTCTGTCTTTGAAATCCCGTTGAGCGATTGGCCGCGCCATCTTTTTGTGCAGACGGCGGGCATCGTGGGCATCGCCGCCATCCCGCTGACCATCGGCATCGCCATTTTGCGCCACCGCCTCTTTGATATAGACCTCATTCTCAACCGCACGCTGGTCTATGGTGGGCTAACGGCAACCACCATCGGCATTTACGTGCTGCTGGTGGGCGGCGCGGGGTCGCTGCTGCAAACGCGGGGCAGCACGGCCGTTGCTTTTGTGGCTACGGGTGTCGTCGCCGTCTTATTCCAACCGCTGCGGGTGTGGCTGCAAACGGCCGTTGACCGCCTCATGTACGGCCAGCGTGACGACCCTGTGGGGATGCTGGCGCAGTTGGCCCATCGGCTGGAAACGGTAGACCGCCCGGAGCACATTCTGCCCACGCTGGTGGAGACGATTGCCACCGCGCTCAAGCTGCCTTACGCTGCCCTCTGGCTGCCGGAAAGCAACACCCAATGGGAACCAGCGGCGGTATACGGCCGTGCCGTGGACGAACAGCGCCTCATTCCCCTGCTGCACCAAAACCGGGAGATTGGGCGGCTGTTTGTCTGTCCGCGCGGGCCGGGGGAACGTTTTTCGCGGGAGGATGAGCGGCTGCTGGCGGCCATCGCCCAACTGGCGGCAACGACGGTACAGGCGGCACGGTTGTCGCTGGAACTGCAGCAGTCGCGGCGGCAAATCGTCGCCAGCCGCGAGGAGGAGCGCCGCCGCCTGCGCCGCGATTTACACGATGGGTTGGGGCCGGCGCTGGCAGCCGTTGCTTTGCAGGCGGACACGGCCCGCGACCTAACCGACAGCGACCCGGTGGAGACAAAAGCGATTTTGGACAGCATCATGGCACAGGCGCAAACGGCCGTTTCCGACGTGCGCCGCCTGGTGTACAACCTGCGTCCCCCGGCACTGGACGAACTGGGGCTGGCGGGTGCGCTGCGCCAATCGGTACAGGCGGTGCAGGGCAAAGTGACCGTCAGCGTTGACGCGCCCGACCCGATGCCGCCACTGCCTGCCGCTGTCGAGGTGGCCGCTTACCGCATTGCTCAGGAAGCGGTGAATAACGTGGTCAAACACGCCGGGGCGCAAACCTGCACCATCACCATCCGCATCGATGACAGCCTGGAACTGGTGGTGGCTGATGACGGCATTGGCGTGGGGGAAACGGCCGTTTCTGGCGTGGGTCTGCTTTCCATGCAAGAGCGGGCGGCGGAACTGGGCGGCTCTTGTGAGATTGAGAATTTACCGGACGGCGGGACGCGGGTAACGGCCGTGCTGCCCCTGCCGCAAGACGTATGAAACGGCCGTTGTCTTCGCTTGTGCGAAAAGGAGAAACACATGAGCTACTTTTTAGGGGTTTTGGTCAGAATGATAATGGCGATCGTTTTTGGCAGTCTGACTATAGGCTTGTTTGCTTTTTTGGTCGCTGGAAAAGAAGGTTTTGTGAATGGACTTATTTGGGGCGCAGCCTTTGGCGTTTTGGGTGGGCTGGCCGCTATCAGCACATACGATGGCCTGGACTTTTGGCATGGCTTCTTCCGGCGTTACAATAAACCCACCTTTGAAGAGCCAAAACGTGAGGACGAGCAGTAGTTACAATATGAGGCGCAGGTTTCATGGAAAATCGCATCCATCTGCTCATTGTCGATGACTCGGAGCCCTTTCGCGTGGGGCTGCGCGCACTCATCAAAGCAACGGCCGATATGGCGCTGGCAGGGGAGGCGAAAAACGGCCGTGAGGCCATCCGCCTCGCCGAACGCCTCCAGCCCGACGTCATCCTGATGGATTTGCACATGCCCGACATCAACGGCATTGACGCCACACGCCAGATTGTGCAAACCAGCCCCCATATTGCCATTCTGGTTCTGACAATGGCCGACGATGACGACTCTCTCTTTGCCGCCATGCAGGCGGGGGCGCGAGGGTATCTGCTCAAGGGGGCGGCCAAGAGCGAGATGCTGCGCGCCATCCGTGACGTGGCGGCAGGGGCGGCCATCTTTAGCCCCGCCATCGCCAGCCGCATGGTGGCTTACTTCAGCCGCATCCGCCAGCAGCAGCCCGCCGCCGCTTTCCCGGAACTAACAGAGCGGGAGCGGGAAATCTTGCAGCTCATGGCGCAGCATTTGACCAACCCGGAAATCGCACAGCAGCTCCACCTTAGCCCCAAGACGGTGCGCAACTACACCTCCAACATCTTCGCCAAACTGCAAGTCGCTGACCGCGCTGAGGCAATTCTCCGGGCGCGGGATGCTGGGATGGGGTAAATGGGAAACGGCCGTTCTTCATCGGAACGGCCGTATTCCAACACTGTAACAATTTCTTGCCTAACTACTGCTGCGTCTATCAGCCAGCTTCACGAAAGCATATGCCAGAATGAGGCCACCAGCCATTGCCGTCACATGGAAAACCCACTCAAGCCCAACCAGCGCTCCCAGGTTCTCACCGATATGCTGGTGCAGGCTGTCATGCGGCCACCAGCTAACCAGTGACCAGCCCAACGCCAGGTAAACGGCCGTTGCCAGACCTGGTGAAAACGCCAACGCCTCCCGGACATAACGGTAGCCATAAATCAAGAAAGACACACCTAAACCGAAGGTAACCACCTCCGCCAGATTCACCAG
>CAZRIB010000161.1:0-8546 GCA_964600035.1 uncultured Ardenticatenaceae bacterium
AAGCTGCCAGTCGTGCCGCCATCTTCCCCACACCAGCCATTTTGACGGGGATCAATGCCTGCTCTATAATGCCCAAAATCCATTTACACACAGGGAAATTAGCCAACTGCTATCCGTCATCGGCAAACGTATTTCGGCTCACGGATTACGGATACCGGGCTATACAACAGATTTATGAATTCAACAGAAGAGAAGAAACCATTACCCTCTACACTTTACACAGAGGAATATTTTTTAACCGCCTGCGAAGGCTATGATGTCTTTTTGGACTCAGAAGGGCGTGAACTTTCGCGACGGCTGGCACAAGCCTTTGACGTAGCAGAAGTAACGCCCGGTATGCGGGTGCTGGATGTAGGTTGTGGCCGGGGCGAGATTTTACGCCACTGTATGCGCCTGGGCATTGAAGCATTTGGCATTGATTATGCAGAAGCCGCTGCCCGCATGACACGCGATGTCATTTTGGCCGAACGGGAATCGCTTGCCAATACAGAGCAGGAAGCCGCAGCCGTTAAAACGTGGGTGTGCCGCTCTGATGCGAAAAAGCTGCCTTTTCCCACGGGTTATTTTGACCGGGTGTTGATGTTTGATGTGGTAGAACACCTTCACCCCTGGGAGCTGCATGAAGCGATGCTGGAAGTGCGCCGGGTGCTGAAAGACAACGGCCGTTTCATTATCCACACCGCACCCAACCGCTGGTACGACAAATACGCCTACCCCTGGGTACGTCGTTTCCGCCTGCTCATGGGCGCAGACAGCACCCACTACCCCAAAGATCCCAGAGCCATTACCCCTGTTAATCAAGATGTCCACGTCAACGAGCAAGATTTGTTCAGCATGAAACGTGCACTGCAGCAGGCAGGCTTTCGGGGCAAAGTATGGCTGGACTCCCCACCCCAAAACAGGCAAGAAAATCCAGTTATGGCTCTGCTGCGATACATTGCCTTTAACGTGCCGCCCATCCGCTGGTTCTTTGAACGTGAAGTTTTTGCCGTTGCCGAAAAAGACAATTAGGCAAACAGAATCTCCCAACTTTTCAAATGAACAGACAGCACTTACACAAAGTTGCCCCCATCCTGCTTATCTTGCTGGTGGCTGTGGCCTTGAGAACGTTCCAGCTAACGGCCGTTCCCCCCGGACTAACCCACGACGAAGCCAATCACGGGCGAGAAGCCATTGGCGTACTGGATGGCATTCTGCTCTTCTACTTTCCCCTTAACTACGGCAGCGAACCCATCTACAGCTATACCGTCGCCGGCAGCATGGCCTTGTTTGGTGAAAACCTCTTTGCCTTAAGACTGGTCAACGTCATTTTTGGCATCGCAGCCATTGGCATTACCTACTTGTGGGCGGCACGGGCATTTGGCCGTAAAGTGGCCTTAACGGCCGCTGCGCTGATGGCCGTCTCATTTTGGCCGCTGGCCAGCAGCAGGGAAGCCCTGCGGGCAGGTATGATGCCGCTGTTTATGGGCGGGGCTGTTTACTTTTACTGGCTGTTGTTTACAGAAATGTTTACAGAAACGGCCGTTTCCCCCACAGCCCCATCCACCAAAAACAAAAAAATCTGGCTCACCATAGGCTTCGGCCTGTGCGTTGCCATCACCCTGCACATTTACCTGGCCTCACGAGTCGCCTGGCTGCTGTTTCCCATCTTTGTAGGCTACCTGTTTGTGGCACACCGGCCACAAGCAAAAAAAATGGCCGCCCCAACGGTCGCCGGTCTGGTGATGGCTGGCCTGCTGGTGACACCCATGTTTTTATACCTGCGGGCGCACCCGGAAGCACTGACCCGTCTGGATATGCTGGACGGCCCGCTGGATGCTTTGCGGCAGGGTAATCTCGGCCCTATTTTTCACAACGCATGGCAGGCTTTTTTGGCCTTCTTTTGGCCGGGTGCTGGCGACCAGTTTTTGGCCTACAACATTCCCGGCAGACCTGTTTTTGATGGCATAACGGCCGTTTTCTTTTTGCTTGGTCTGGGTTTTAGCCTGTGGCACTGGCGCAAACCGGCCTATGCCCTGCTGCTCATCTGGTTTGCCACCGGCATCATCCCATCACTCATTACCGGCCCCACCGCCAACACCACGCGCAATCTGGCCGCCATTTCGGCCGTCCACATTCTGCCAGCCGTGGGCTTTTGGCAGATAACTGCGTGGGCGCAGCGTCGGTGGCCGCGTTTCAACCAAAAACGAGCGGCCGCAGCAGCCGTCCTCTGGCTGGCCGCTGTTCTCATCCTGGTTAGCCGCGACTATTTTGTGCGCTGGGCGCAATCCCCAGATGTACGCGGCGCATACCAGACAACCCTGATCGCCATGCTAAACCATTTGCAAAGCCAGCCAACAAGCGAGCAGCCGACACTGATTTCCACTGTTTATCCCGGCCCGGCACATGACCCATCCATAGCATTGGTGCTGGCCCCTTCGCTGGACTTGCATTGGGTAGATGCCCGGCACGCCTTGCTTTTCCCTCAGGGGCAGGGCACGCGGGCTGTCATTCCCCAATCTACGCCGCCTCATGCTGTCTTTCAACCCTGGCTTACCGCACAAGAAACGGTTTCGCTGCGGCCTACTGACCTGGACCCCTACTTTACGGTTTATGAATTGGCGGCGCCGGATTGGGATGCCGCCCAAAATCAGCAGGTGACGTTTGGTGACGCGGTAACGCTGCTGGCGGCGGCCTGGCAGGAACCGGTTCGCCGTGCCGGGGAAACGGCCGTTATGGTTACAATGTGGCGGGTGGATGACCCGACCAAAGCCGGGCCTGTTGTGCCGCCAGCCTTTACCACTGATGCGGTGCTGTTCACGCAGGTGCTAACGGCCGATGGGCAGGTACTTACGCAGCAGGATGCGCTGGATGCGCCTTCATGGGGCTGGCAGCAGGGCGATCTGTTTGTACAGGTGCATGAACTGGTTGTGCCAGAAACGGCCGTGCCCGGCAGCTACCAAACCATCATCGGCATTTACGATCGCACTTCTGGTACGCGCCTGCCTGTCACCGCCCACCAAAGTGAAGCAGGCGACACCTATGCCATTGTCCAGCCGTTGGAGATCGGAGATTAGAGATTAAAGATTAAAGATTGGAGATTGGGGGCTGGGGGTTGTCTTTTGCCCTTAACCCAATTAACATAACTGTGATTGTGCAAGATCAGCAGCAGAAGCACCAAAGAGCAGAGGATCAGGAAATCAATCTCCAATCTCAAATTCTCTAATCTCTAAACCCATATGGCAAACAAACCACCACTCGATAATTACTCAGTTGAAGAGCTAAAACAAGCGCTGTACCTAAAAAGACAGGCGCAGCGCCGCCAGCGTTTGGCGCGGCTTAAGGCAGAAGGGCGTGTGGTGGAAATTGCCGGATTGGCCCCGCCAGATGAAGTACCGCCGCTGCCTAAACCGGACGTTTCCCCTTCCAAATCCATGCCGTTTTTTGCCATTGATGCTGGCGAGGATGAACCGCCACAAGAGGAGATGGGGGACGACACGGCCGTTTCCCTTTCATTCTTTCAAGCACGTTGGCAGTGGATACGAGACAGGCTGCTGCTGGTGGTAGAAGTAACGGCCGTTGTCGGGCTGGCGGTCGTTCTGCTCACGCTTTGGCAAACAGAGCGCGAGCTAAACCAGGAACTCTCCCAGGTGCAGCAGCAAGAAGCCGCCGGGCTGGCACTGCCCACCCCAACGGCTACCCCCATTATCGATGTAGTTGTGCTGCCCAGTGGACACAAACCACCGGTAGACGGCCGTCCTCCGGAACCGGGCGAAGCAGGCAATATACCAGCCCACCTACTGCCTGCCATCAACGCCTACAAAGCCCCTCCTGCACCCACACCCGGCCCGCAGCAAGCCCGCCGCATCCAAATTCCCGCCATCAATATAGACAAACCCGTTGTGCAGGGTGACGACTGGGAACAACTCAAGAAAGGGGTTGGGCAGCACATTGGCACAGCCCTGCCGGGAGAAGTAGGCAATATGGTTTTGTCTGCCCACAACGACATTTATGGTGAAATTTTCCGTGATTTGGACAAACTGGAAATCGGTGACGAAATTCAAATTTCTACCGATTTACAAACCTTCACCTACATCGTCACGGACATCCAGATTGTAGACCCCACCGATGTGTGGGTGATGCAGCCAACCGATTTTGGCAGAGCCACGCTCATTTCCTGCTACCCTTACCGCATCAACACCCATCGCATTGTTGTTTTTGCCGACCTGGTAGATGAGGGGAATGGTTCATGATTACAATTATGCAGGAGACACCACCGGCCGCGCTGACTACCATGAATGAAAATGTGGCAGGTAGCAAGTACAGCTTCGTAATTCGTCCTTCTGAGGTATTTATACAGGTGTTCATATTGAAAACCCTTAGGAACACAGAGATTCGCAGAGGTCTCGCAGAGTTTCCCAGAGTAAAGAAGAAAATCTCTTTATTCTCTGTGTATCTCTGTGGTTCTCTGCGCCACTCTGTGTTCCTGCTGTATAGATACCCTGAGTAAAGCAAGACCATATTTGCCCTCCTGACACTTACGCCCTAAAATTCAGCCGCTTTGCAAATTTAACGATGTGAGAGGATGTCATTATGGGTAAAAAACGTAAACCAGCCCGGAAAATTAAAAATGTAAATGAGCCAAAATTAAGTACAGAAGAACAGTTGAAGCAAGAATATGCTTATGTTTTAAGGGATTTGCGCTGGGTTTTTGTGCTTGCAGGCATTATGTTTGCCTTGTTAATTGCTTTGAATCTTTTCCTGGGCTAACCGCATAGATTCGTAACCCGTATTCAGTTATGTGTCTCTGAATACGGGCATTTGCTAAAAACGGCCGTTTCATTGACAAAACGGCCGTTTTTTCTTACCTGTAAACTGCCGTGTTTACGTATTTTTGATACTATCCAACTATGCTATTCCGGCAGCATCACAGAGTCCGAACAAAACCATATCAAACAAAACGAGGATCAAGTATGGGTGACTATTTAATCAGAACCATTGCCAAAGAAGCAGGCTTGCGTTTGCTGGTGGCTACCAGCAAGGAACTGGCACAAGAAGCCGCGACCAATCATGAAACAACGCCTGTGGCAACGGCCGTACTGGCCGAAGCCTTAACCGGAGCCGCCCTTATCGGCGCAACGCTCAAAATACAACATCGTATTGCCATGAAATTTGAGAGCGACGGCCCACTGCAAAAAGTGTTGGTCGAGTCAGACGCATACGGCCGTGTACGCGGCTACGTCGGCATTCCCCAACCGGCCCAGGTAGATGCCAACCCACTCGGGCATGTCGGGCTGCTCACCGTTGTCAAAGACGTCCGGCTCAAGGAATTGGTAGAAAGCGTTGTGCCCACTGCTGGCGAAACAATCGCCCAGGAGCTGACGCTGTACCTGAACCAGTCAGAGCAAATTCCCAGCCATATTAGCATTGGTGTCAGCCTTACGGATGACGGCAAAATTGCTGCCGCCGGGGGACTGCTCATTCAAGCACTACCACCATACCAGCCAGATGCCGTTCAAAAGTTGGTGGACAGACTGCAAGAGCTGCCACCCATTGAAGCCATGTTGGAAAGCGGCCGTACACCAGAACAGATAGCTGCCGACATTTACGGAGAGATCGAATACGACATACTCGAAACCCGCACCATCCAATTCCAATGCCGGTGCAGTTGGGATCGGTCGGCACAGGCACTCATCACACTTGGGCGGCAGGAAATCGAACATTTAATTGAAGAAGGCGAAGCCGTTGTGACCTGTCCTTTCTGCCACAAAAGCTACGTCTTTAGCCAGGAAGCGCTGGAAGATTTACTGCTGGAACTGGACGAGTAAGCCAGTAACCGTATTCAGCAATCCGTTTTCCGTGTACGCATCTCTGGTAATTTTGTTGGAAAACGGTATTCGGACTTCGGGTTACGGATACTAGAGTTCGCACACGCAGCAGCCTGCTTTAATCTTTACTCTATTAATCATTAACCTTCCCAAAGGGTGTGCCATGACCATTTTTGTCCATTACGTAGACCCGCCCCACGAGCTGCTGGAGGCGTTCCGGGAAAATTTGCACCCGGCTGTCACCTTAACAACAGGTGGGGAAGATGACCCCATTCCCCCGCAAACAACCATTTTGGTGCATGGCACACCCACCGCCGAACAGATTGCCGCTGCGCCAAACCTGGAAGCGGTCATTATCCCCTGGGCAGGACTGCCTTCACGGGTGCGCCGCATTTTGCCAGAGTTCCCCCAACTCACGGTGCATAATTTACACCACAATGCCATCCCAACGGCCGAATTGGGGTTAGCGCTGCTGTTGGCGGCGGCCAAATTTATTGTGCCTTTCGACAGGGCATTACGGCAATTGGACTGGACACCTCGCTATCAACGGCCGTCCCCTTCCATGCTGCTGCACGGCAAAACAGCCCTCGTATTAGGCTACGGTGCAATTGGGCAGCAAATGGCCCACTACTGCCACGCTCTGGGCATGAACGTGCTGGCTGTCAAACGCACCCCGCCGGACACCCAGCCACCCCACACCAGCCTGCACCCCGTCTCAGACCTGCCCACCCTGCTGCCCCAAGCAAACGTCCTCATCATCACCCTGCCCGGCACACCAGAAACAGACGGCCTCATTGGCGAAACGGAACTGTCGCTAATGCCGGATGGCGCGATTTTGGTCAACATTGGCCGGGGGCGAGTGGTGGATGACGGCGCGCTGTACGAGGCGTTAACCAATGGCAAGCTGCGCGCGGCCGGTATTGACGTTTGGTACAACTACCCAACTGACGAAGCCAGCCGCACCAACACGCAGCCAGCCGATGCGCCTTTGCACACGCTGGATAATGTGGTGCTTAGCCCGCATCGCGGCGGTATGACAGAGGATACACACATTTTACGGCTGGATGCACTGGCGCAAATGTTGAATGAAGCGGCTGCGGGACGGCCGTTACCCAACCAGATTGATTTGGAACGGGGGTATTAGTCCCTGTCGTCCTTTTTCCGTCTTCTCTGGTATCCTCAATCCCCACTGCTGTCAAAGCGATAAACCACCACATCATCTACCGTTTGGGTGCTGGTGAGGTGGTATTTTTTTTGCAGCCAGGCCACATCCGGGTGCGTCAGGTTGTGGGCGGCATACTCGTCCACATCCACACGAAAGATAACGTACCAAATTTGCGCGGCATCGGCAGCGGCCGTTTCCAAATCCGGCACAGCAAACAGCCCCAAAGCCTCCTGCGTTGGGTAAGCCAGTGTATCATCGGGACTGCCCGGCTCATCGGCCAAAAATTGCTGCGGCAGTTCCCTGTCAAAATAAACCATGGGGAAGAACGTCCCCTTGTTGGCATGCACCACAACCCCGCTCTCATTCATTTTTGGCCGGATCATGGCTGCGAGTTCTGCCGCAGGTACGCGGGGAAAGCCATGATAAGCGTAATGATTCATTAAAGCGGCAATCATCACCCCAATGAGCAGGCCGCCCGTTGTGACCCGGATTCTGTTGGGAACAAACGGGCTGACGCCAATGGCCGCCAGCAGTACATAGTAAGCCCAGGCTGATGGCAGCAGCGACCGGATGATATACACAGGCTGAATTTGGGAGATGGCGAAATTAAGCAAAACGGGCAACAAGGTTAGGCCAATGATGAAAGACCAACTCCCGGCACGGCCGTATTCCTGCAAACGCGCTCTATTCTTCCACCCAATCAACAGCACCCAGGCAATCGTTAACGTCACGGCAAACAAGCCTGCCCCCAGCAGCCAAACCGGCGTCGCCTCATTTTCTGCCATAAAGTGAAAGACGAGCACCGTTTGCAGCAGCTTGAGTAAGCCTGGGCGCATCACCCAGTAAGATTCGCGTAGTTTGCCTAGTTGGCTGGGCAAAATGAGCAGCCAGGGCAAAAACAGCACCAACATCAGCAGATAAGCCCCAATCACTTGCCGAAAACGGTGCCAATGTCGTTTTTGCCACCACTGGTACGCCGCCCAAAGCCCAATGGTGGCAATGAACAATGCACCCAGATTGTGGGCATACATGGTCAATGCCCCAAACAGGGCGAACTGCGCCCACGCCTGCCAACGGCCGTTTTGCCAACCGCGCACAAACGCCCACGCCGCCCAGGCAGAAACCAATCCCAGTAAGGCATACATGCGGGTTTCCTGAGCGTAGTACACAGCAAAAGGGGAAACGGCCGTTAACACCGCCGCCGCCAACCCCACACGCGTGTCAAACAATGTGGTGGCAAGCCGGTAAACCACGGCCACCATCAACACCCCCAACACCACCGACAGCAAGCGCACAGCCAGCAAGGATTGCCCAACCAACTGCATCCAGCCGTGCAGCAGGGTGTAATACAAAAGGGGGTGTACATCGGCTGCCGCCCCGGATGGCGACTGGGCAACTGTGCCATACAGCATGGTGCTGAATGGTTTTTCGGCATAGAGGATGGCAAACGCTTCGTCGTACCACAGGTAACGGCCGTTTAGCCCCACCATGCGTAACAAAAAGGCCAGCCACAAAACGGCCGTCATGCGTGCTTTATTGCTGCGGAATGGCATAAATTTCTACTCCATCGTTGG
>CAZRIB010000162.1:0-8533 GCA_964600035.1 uncultured Ardenticatenaceae bacterium
ACTTGGGATAACGTTTGGGATAACTACTTAACTGCTCCCAAAAAAGCCACAAATTTTTCTCTGGTGTTTTTTGGCACTCTTTGCGTGCTTTGCGGTTTTTTCGGCAGACTCACTACTTCAGAATGTAATGCGTGCCCCGTTTTGAGCCAATTTTCAAAACAATGCCCCGGTTCACCAAATCAACCAAATCCAACCGTAACGTTTCCGGGGAGACGGTGGGGCACAATTGTTGATATTCGCGATTGGTGATGCTGCCATTTTCCTGAATATAGGTTAACGCCCGCACCTGCCGCTCGTTCATGCTGTGTGTCCATTTTGGCGTAGGGGTTCTTTCACGGTTGTTAAATAAAACTACGGTGAATTGGTGGGGCTGTGCTCTAAACTCCGGCGGCGGATGACCGGCTTGCACCATTTCCTCAATCATCTGGTCAATGCCCAGCCCTAATTCTTCAATGTACCCCCACTGGTAGAGGCCGTTTACCAAACGGGGATTTCTGGAAAAATGTTCTTCGACTAAATTATCCAGCGTGATGTAACCGGGCAGGCCGCCAGGGCTAATAATTTCCAGCCGGTCGGCATACATACGAATTTCTATGCGGCGGCCTTTGATGCGGTAATCGCGGTGGGCAACGGCATTGACCAATGCTTCGCGTACGGCAAAACGGGGGTATTCTGTCACTTCGCGCCGTTCTAGTTGGTCTACACGCGCGCCAACACGCATCTCTTCGTAGATGATGTTCCAGGCCCTTTCTGTCATGCGGGCTAATGGCCCGGTTAGCTCATCGCGACGGCCGTATCCAATATTCCCATCCTCGCCCCTTGGCTCAGTGCCGGGAAAACGGACAAACACAATGCCGCTTTGCGGAAAAAACGTTTGCGGGTGCTTGCCAAACAGCAAAATACCAGACATCGTCGGGTTGCCGTCCCGGTCAGTTGCCCCAATTTCAAACAACATCTCTTCCACAGTGGTGGTAACAGCCTGTCCCCTTGCCTCGCGCTTGTCCAGGTATTGACGCAGCACATCTGTGTCCAAATCTTCCAGACGCGCGCCGGGAACAACTTCTGTTTCATATTCGGCCGTATTTTTGCTGGCGGCCAGGTTGCGAATTTCATCACCTGTTAGCACGCGGTTACGGCTGCCACTGCGCACCAGCACACGGCCGTCATGCAAACTGTGCAGTTCTGTGCTGCGCGGTACACGAATGCCAATAAAGTATGCGTTTGCGGTTTCAACTGGCTGCCACTCTGTGGGAACAGGGGGTTTGCACCAACTGGCGGCTTCCAGTAGTGCTCCTTCCGCTTCTTCTTCCCAAATAGTTTCTGTGGGACGGCCGTTTTCCGTCACACCCAACACAATCAACCCGCCATCACTGTTCGCAAAAGCCACCAGCGTTTCCGCCAACGGCTCCAGTGATGCGTCGGGTAAATAAGCCAAACGCTGACCAGGAGTTCCTTTTAACATAACGTTTATAGTATATCAGGAATCAGGAAGTAACGAAGCAGCCCATGCAATCTCAATCCGCCATCTGAAGGGATGCCGCGGCCACGGCCGCCCCGACAATACCCGCTTCATTGCGCAATTTGGCGGGCACAACGCGCGCACGTGTATTCAAATAAGGTAGAAATTTTTCGGCCTTTTTGCTCACACCACCGCCTAAAATGATTAAGTTAGGGGAGAATAAACCTTCAATATATTGCAGGTACGCATTCAAACGGGCAGCCCATGCTTTCCAACTTAAATCATCCCGTTTACGTGCCCTGTCGGAAGCGTAATGTTCGGCATCATGCTTTTGTTTGCGCATGTAGATGTGGCCGAGTTCCAGGTTTGGCACAATACGGCCGTTCACAAACATCACACTGCCAATACCGGTCCCCAGCGTAAAAATCATCACCACCCCCTTTTCGCCGTGCCCCGCGCCAAACGCCATCTCCGCTATACCGGCCACATCTGCATCATTCATCAACACCACCGGCAGACCTGTCGCCTCAGCCATCGCCTGCTCTCCGGGAAAATTAATCCAGCCATCATCAATATTCGCCGCAGAAAGCACCACACCATCAATCACCACCGAAGGAATCCCTACGCCCAACGGCCCTTCATAATTAAAGTGCGCAATCAACTGCTTGATGGTATCAATCACGGCGTCTGGTGTGGCCGGCTGCGGTGTCGGAATACGCAAACGTTCTGTCACCAACTCACCGCTTTCCACATTCACCAACGCGCCCTTAATGCCAGAGCCGCCAATATCAATGCCTAATACCGCCATCAACAACCTCCATTTAGCAATTCAACTCAACCAACAATCCATGCGTCCCCCCAAGTATAAAGCAACATGCCATTCACAACACTTTTCCCTGCCTGCCACCCATACCAAACGTTTTCTCAACAATTTCTCACCACTTCCTCGCCTCATGACCCCCTGTCTTGTCAATAACTTCATCCTTGTGCTAGAATCCGCCCCACTCTGGAGAGAAAGAGTGCAGCAAGCGGCGAACAGCCGCTTTTTCTGCGTTTTAACCTTTCCAACAAGGGAAACAGCAAGAAAAATGAACCTGTTTCCCGCACTGAAAGAAGGAGACGGAGGTAAAAAACTCTATGTCAGAAGAAAAGCCCTCATCCGAGGCAAATATCACCCCGCCTGCTAACGAAGAACCCACCATGCTGGAATCCTCAACTGAATCAACCAGCAAACGGCCCACAGGCCTGTTAATTGTTGGGTTTATCGTGGCCGCCATTCTCATTTTGGGCGGCATTTACCTGGCACTGCGGGGCAATGTTGCCACCAATGACACGGCCGATTCCGGACGTACAGAAACCACAGAAACCACAACCGGGGAAACCTTTATCCCAGGTGAAATTGCCCTGCAAATCAGTGACAACGCTTCACCTGTCACCATTTCCCGTTTAATAGGCAGCGAATTCCTGGCCTCACCCGACTGGGCAACGGCCGTTTCTGCCATGCCAGCCTCTCGCACACTGGCCGGCAACGTGTACCTGTTAAACTACGACGGCAGCGCCCCCACCGGGCAAGCCGCCGTTGTCATCCCCCCAAACAGCGACCTCAACAAGCTCGACCTGCTTGGCTGGGATGGCACAAACTGGACATTCATCCCCAGCGAAATTGACACAGCCAACAACCAACTGGTAACGCGCAGCGGCGCACTGCCAAAATTGCTGGCGGCTGTGCAAACAGACAAACCACAAACCCCTGTCGTCGCCACAACTGTAACCGGCGACGCAGCACTCCCCGTTGAACTGCTGCCCGTCCTCACCGACATTTCGGCAGGAACAATGTTGTTGGGTGAAAATGGCACGCTGGAAAGCAGCCTGGCCGCCATCCCCACCGGCGCTTACAACCAATACCTGCTTACCAGTAATGTCAGCGGACAGCCCGACACGGCCGCATTAAACACACTGCTCACAGATACGGCCGTCCAAACCAACGCCATCAACCTGCTCACCACCGAAGCCAAAAACGGCAATTACGCAGGCGTACACGTTGACTACCGGGGATTAAGCACCGCCAACCGCGACGCCTACAGCAGCTTCATTGCCGCTCTGGCCGATGCCCTGCATGGCGAAGGCCTAACCCTGGCCGTCACTGTGCCCGCCGCCACCCAAACAAGCAGCGGCTGGCAAACAGGCGCCTACGACTGGGCAGCCATTGGGCAAAGCGCAGACCTGCTTGTCATTCAACTGCCGCTAGACCCGGATGCTTACACTGATAACGGCACAGTAGACCAAATGCTGGCCTGGACCGTTCAACAAGTAGATCGCCAAAAAGTTGTGGCAGCCGTCAGCGCCAGTGCAGTGAGCGCCCAAAATGGCCTTTACACCGAAATGACCAACGAAGAAGCGCTGGCTAACTTTGGCGAACTGCAATTTGTGAGCGGAAGCGGCGAAGTTGAACCAAACACACCCATCGAAGTAACGCTGTCAGGTACAGCCAGCCCACTGGAATGGGACGGCACCAGCCTGACTTATCAATACAACTACGAAGCAGATGGCCAGCAATATAACATCTGGCTGGATAACGCGGCTTCTCTGGGGCACAAATTGCGTCTGCCTGCCAAATACAACCTGGCTGGTGTCGCTGTGCGCGGCCTGACTGATGTGACGGATGGCGCGGGCTACGCAACGGCCGTAAACAGCTATCTCGGCACAGCCCAGGCCCCGCAGCCCGCCGGAGCCGCCATCGTGTGGACCGTACGCGATGCCGACGGCGGCGTACTCGCCAGCAGCAGCGGTGAATCACTCACCTTCTCCTGGGAAGGCACAGACAAGCCCGGCACATACACCGTGCAAGTAGAATTTGCCCTGGGCGATACAGCCGCACCACTCGGCACAACCGAAGTAGCCGTCACGGAACCCGCTCCCGTTGCTGAAGCAACCCCGGAACCGACCACAGAGCCGGAATCTGCCCCAGCCGCAGAAACCACACCAGCAGCCCCCTCTGCCCCCATTGCCGTTGGTGACGCGGATGCCGTCGTCAATGCCAATGCCAATGTACGCCAGGGGCCGGGCCTGGGCTATGGCCTCATTGCAGGCGGCGCCACCGCAGGTACACAAGTGCAGCTCATTGGGCGTAACAGCGACGCTAGCTGGTTCAACATTGTTTTGCCAGATGGTCAGGAAGGCTGGATTTTTGGCGCCCTGCTTACACTCAATGACAACATCAACGTCTCTGAGTTGGAAGTCGTCGAAGTTGCTTCAGCCCCGGCAGGCAGTGGCGACAGCGGTTCCGGCTCATCTGCACCTGCGCCAGCGCCCGTTGTACCGCCGGTAGCCAACGCCAGCTTTGAGTTGGGTGGCCAAATTTTTGGCGCACCCTATGGCTTAATGAGCTACTCCGGTATGACCTGGGTAAAACGGCAAATTAAATTCTCCCCCGGCCTGACACCTGATGCGGCTGTCGGTATGATTGCGGAAGCCCATAATGCCGGGTTCAAAATTTTGTTGAGCATTCCCGGACAAGTGTACCCGTCATCTCTGCCAGATTTTGGCGCGTATGTTGAATTTTTGCGCGGTGTGGCCTCTTTGCCTGACCCGCCAAACGCCATTGAAATCTGGAACGAAATGAATATCGATGCTGAATGGCCGGCGGGACAGATTAGCCCTTCGATGTATGTCACACAAATGCTGGCCCCGGCGTATAACGCCATCAAGGGGGCAAACAGCAGCATTATGGTCATTAGCGGTGCGCCTGCCCCAACAGGCTTCTTTGGCGGCGGCTGCGGCACCAATGGTTGTGATGATGCTCCGTATGTGCAGGGTATGGCGGCGGCTGGTGCAGCCAGCTATATGGACTGCATTGGTATTCATTACAATGAAGGCATTATTTCACCAAACCAAACTTCTGGTGATCCGCGCAGTGACCATTACACCCGCTACTTCTGGGGCATGGTGGATGCTTATTACAATGCCTTTGGCGGCTCGCGGCAGTTGTGCTTTACGGAGTTGGGTTACCTGACACCGGAAGGGTACGGCACGCTGCCGGGCGGTTTTGCCTGGGCACAGAACACCACCGTTGCCCAACAGGCGCAGTGGTTGGCTGAAGCGGCCAGTCTTTCGGCAAATAGTGGCAAGGTCCGCTTGATGATTGTGTGGAATATGGATTCGACAACCTGGGGTAGTGACCCGCAGGCTGGTTATGCCATTATTCGTCCCGGCGGCGGCTGCCCGGCGTGTGAATCGCTGCGCGCTGTGATGGGACGGTAGTTTGTGGTGACGTACGGCCGTTTACGGTAAACGGCCGTTTCATACTTAAAAGAACAGGCGCATTTTGGGGGTTTTCCCGAATGCGCCTGTCCGCTTATAAAACAGTTGACAATGAGGGGTTTACCCATGAAGAAAGTAACTTTGTTTCTATTAACCACTATTTTTCTTGTGATACTGGCGGCCTGTGGGGGTGGTGATGTAGAACCGGAAACGGCCGTTGCCGTTCCCGAAGGGGCAAACAACATTACCCCACCCCCGCCGCCGCCAACAGCCACCCTGCCGCCACCCGTCGTTGAACAAGATGGCAGCCCGGTTGTCGTGAAGCCAGAAGCCCCCGCAGACAACACCATTCCACTAGACCAACCCTGGCCAGCCGATGCCTTTGGCTATGGTGTGCAAATTCACGGCAACGCCACTGTTGGCAGCCCCGCAGACACCATGAACGTGGTGCGGGATCAATTGGGGCTGGACTGGGTGAAAATGCAAATCCAGTGGTGGCTCGTTCATCCCAGCCCCGATGCAGACCAATGGTTCTTTTATGACGGCGTCATTGATGAAGCCCACAACGCAGGCCTGCGCCTGATGGTAAGTGTGGTAGGCGCGCCAGCCTGGACACGGCAAATGGGCGGTGAAAATGGCCCGCCGGACAATTACCAGCTTTATGCCGATTTTCTAACGGAACTTTTGGAACGCCATCCAGGCAAAATTGACGCCATTGAAGTATGGAATGAACAAAATCTGGACCGGGAATGGACGACCACAAACGGCATCAGCCCGGAAGATTATGTCGAGTTTTTACGAGTAGCCTATGAAGCCATCAAAGCCCATGATCCCAACATTATCGTGATTAGCGGTGCGCTTTCGCCGACGGGTGAAGGGGACTGGGTTCGTTGGGCACATGATTTTGACTATATGGATCGGGCGCTGGCTGCCGGTATGCTTAATTATGCGGATTGCGTTGGGGCACACCACAACGGCTATAACTTGCCGCCAGATGTCACGGTGGAAGAGGCCAACAACCATCCCAAAGCACAAACGGCTACCTTCCGCGGCCCGTTTGACAACCAGTACAGCCCCAGTGGACGGCTAAACCATTTATGGACGTTTAAGTCTACCATTGACGGATATGTACAACGGGTGCAGGCGTATGATCCGAACAAGAAGCTTTGTATTACTGAATTTGGCTGGGCATCAACAGAAGGGTATGACGTTTCGCCGGAAGGGTTTGGATTTGCCAATGACAATACGCTGGAAGATCAGGCGAATTATATTGTGCAGGCATATCAGCAGATGCATGATTCTGGCAATGTATGGCTGGCCTTTTTGTTTAACTTTGATTTTGGGAATAAAGGTAATGGGCCAACGGATGACCCTGTGCCCTATAGTATTATTGATGTGAATGGTGTGCCGCGTCCGGCGTTTGGTGCGGTTGCTAATATGGAGAAGCCTCGCTAACGGATATGTCTGTGTTTAGCTGGATGGCGCGGTATTGGTATCGCGCCATTTTCTTGTTGATTGTGATGGTTGGGATTGTGGGCTGTGTGGGAAACACGGCCGTTTCGCCCACACCCACACCCCCTGCCCAACCAATAACCACTACGGCAACGGCCGTACCTACCCTGCCCCCCGCTCAAATTTCCATCGACAACACCCCGGTTCCGCCGCCCAGACCGGCCTGGCAACTGTTTGATTCGCCCGCTTACGGTGTCCACCTGGCCCAATGGTGGCGGCTGGATTTGCTTCAGCGTGACTTGACACTGGCGCGAGATATGGGGTTTGGCTGGGTCAAGCAAAAGTTTCCCTGGCGTGATATTGAGTTTGCTAAAGGGGAGTTTAATTGGTACCGGCCCGATGAAATTGTAACGGCCGTAAACAATGCCGGCCTCAAACTACTCGTGCGGCTGGATTCACACCCCCTGTGGACTGTGCAGCCCTACCTGCCAGACGACCAAATTACAGCCAACCAGCCACCCGTCAACTACCAGGATTTTGGCGACTTTTGCTATGCGCTTGCCAGCCGTTACAAAGGACGCATACACGCTTACCAGGTTTGGAACGAACCCAATTTAAGCCGCGAGTGGGGCGAAAAGACACCCAATCCCGCAGAATACACCGAACTGCTGCGCGTCTGCTATGAAGGCATCAAACGCGGCGATCCAGACGCCATTGTTATTTCTGCCGGGCTGGCCCCAACAGGCACACAGCTACCCGTTGCCATGCCCGACACCGACTTCTTGCAAGGCATGTACGATGCCGGAGCCGCCCCTTACTTTGATGTACTGGGGCTGAATGCACCCGGCTACAAAGCCCCACCAGAAACATCGCCAGAAGACGGGGCCAATCCCGACCTGGGTTGGGGCGGTCATCGGTGGAACGTTTTTAGACATGTTGAAGACATGCGTGACATTATGGTAGCCAATGGCGACTCAGAGAAACAGATAGCCATTTTGGAAATGGGCTGGATACTTGAACAAGAATTACACCCGGACTATACCTGGTTTGGGGTAACAGAGGCGCAGCAAGCCGATTATTTGGTGCGGGCGTACCAATATGCACAGGCAAACTGGCAGCCGTGGATTGGGTTGATGACGACGATTTACTTTGCAGATGCAGATTGGACACCAGAAGCACATGAACAGTGGTGGTGGTCTATTGTGCTGCCAGACGGCACACCACGGCAGGCGTATTTTGCGCTGCAAAATATGCCCAAGTAACAAACGCAGCAAGGATGCTGCGGCTACTTCATAATTCATAATTTGTAACTCGACTTTTGCAGCTAAATTAACATAAAACAACATATTTGAATGAACTTTA
>CAZRIB010000163.1:0-8483 GCA_964600035.1 uncultured Ardenticatenaceae bacterium
ACATGTGACTGAGTATTAGCTCTCAGCGACAACCGTAGAGCCTTGGGCTTGGGAGACATCAATTTGGGGCAGGGAAACGGGAAGAGCAAAGTAAAACGATGAGCCTTTACCTACTTCACTTTCCAACCAGATACGGCCGTGATGGGCATTGATGATGCGCTTGACAATTGCCAGACCAATACCTGTTCCTCCAAAACGGCGGCGAGAGGAACCGTCTACTTGATAAAATCGATCGAAAATGCGATCTTGTTTGTCTTTGGGCACGCCAATACCCTCATCGGACACACAAACGGTTACAAATTGGTCGTCTTCTTCCAGTTTGACTGTGATTGTGCCGCCATCCGGGCTGAATTTCATGGCATTGCCCAGCAAGTTATCCATCACTTGCATCATGCGCTGTTTGTCAATGTAAACCATTGCTTTGGCACGGGGCTTTTGGTAAACAATTTGCAGGCCTTTTTTGTTAGCAACGAGGCGGTGGTCAGAAACGGCCGTATCCAAAAACGCCGACATAGACACCCGCTCCAACTGAATATTCGTGGCATCAATCCGCTGCAGCGTAATAATATCCTCAATAATCCGGGTAATCTCATCCGTCTTATCAGACACAATTTGCAAAGCATCCTGCTGCTGCTGGGTTAACAGCCCCATTTCGCCATCCATCAGCAAATCCACATACCCTTTCACAAACGTAAGCGGCGTGCGCAGCTCATGAGACACATTTTGAACCAGTTCATCCTTCAACCGGTCACTTTCCTTCAGTTCATCATAGGCAATTTCCAGCTCTTTGGCACGTCTTTCCACTTCTTCAAACAAACGGGCATTAGAAATTGCCACACTCACCTGAGCCGCTGCAATCGTCATCAACTGAATATCAGATTCACTAAAGGCATTGGGCTGGTCACTGTCAATGGTTAGCGTGCCAATCGCTTCGTCGCGCACAATCAACGGCACAGCCAACAGAGAACGGACAACATCATCAAAGAACAAAAAGTCCGGTTCAGCGTGGGCATCGCGGATATAGACCATTTCACACCGCTTTACCACACGGCCAGAAATACCTTCACCCAACTTCATGCGGGCTTGCAGCACATATTTGGGATTAGCCCCATCTGCTGCTTTTACAACCAATTCAGTTTTGTCTTCTGACAGCATGGTGATGGTGCTGGCACGCGCTTTTAGCAAATCGCGCAAAATTCGTACAGTAGTTTGCAGAACTTCTTCCAACTGCAATTTACCAGTAATTTGCTTGGCCATATCCACCAGCGCAGACATATCCATTAACCGGCGCTGGCTTTCGGCAAACAGGCGGGCATTTCGCACGGCAACTGAAGCCTGGTCAGCTAATAAGTTCAAAAGGAGTAGTTCGTCTTTGGTGAAGGTGTGCGGCCGTAAGTATGTAATGGTAAATGCGCCAATGACTTGTTCACCATATTTCAAAGGAAAACCAGCAATGGCGTGGATACCCCAATCGGCGGCTTTGCCTGTGTTGTACAGCGGATGTTTTTTGGCATTGTTAATCACAATCGGCCGTCCCTGACGAACCACAGTGGCTGTCAGGCCTTCTGGCCGAAGTGAGGGCACGGCCGGTTCTCGACGGCCGTCATCCCAAAGAGCAGAGCCAAAGGTAAACCGGTCTCTTTCGGCATCGTACAAGAAAATGTGCAAATTATTGGCGTCGATTAGCTTTAATGCCGACTCGGTAATGGCATCCAACACAGCGCTTAATTTAAGGGGTGTGTTAAGCTGCAACACAATGTTGTGGAATGTTGCCAGTTCTTCAATGCGCCGTTGTGCCTGACTAAATAGATAAGCATGTTCAATGGCAACGGCCGCTTGTCCGGCCAGGTCTTGTGCCAAACGCAGCGCCGATGCCGCAAAGGTACGCGCTTCCTTCACCTGACCTAACGCAATTAAACCCAAAAGCCGTTCGCGGCGTACCAGTGGAACCAGCAAAATTGTCTGCATATTGGCAGCTGCCAACAGTTGTTTTTCATCTTCACTGGTTAGCTGATCATGACGCAGGCTTAAAACTTCGTGGTTTTTCAATACCCGGCGCACAGGTGGAAAGGTGGACAGTTTTCCCAAACGCCCTAATCCGACCAGACGTTCTTGTTCTTCCGGGGGCAAGGCGTTTTCGCCAATAACCTGGTTGCGGTGGGCAGCTGTTTTTAATTGTTGGCTTTGTTCATCCCAAACAAAGATGGTACAGGTATCTACATTTAAGGCATGCAGCATTTCTTTGGCAACTGTTTGCAGCACAAAATCCTGGTCTAAATTGGCGGTCATGGTGGCGCTGGCCTGGTAAAGTGTACTGAGTTCAGAAAGCTGCTGTTGGGTCTTTTTGTACAGGTTGGCATTTTGCAGGGCAACGGCCGCATGTGCACATAATGATGATGCCAGCCACTCTTCTTGCTTTCCGAAGGCGTTGTTTTTTGCGCTTTCGGCCATCATGACGCCGACGATTTGGCCACCTGCGATTAATGGCACGGCCATCCAACTGGCAACGGCCGTTTCTTTCAGCACCACAGGCCAATCAGAATGTGTGGTTGGCTGCTCCAGATGCAGTGATTTTTTACCGAAAATAACCTTGCGCAGAAGCGCATTTTCCTGCCAGGCATACTCTACCGTCGAAGGCTCAACAGAAAGGGGACGATCATAAAAATCGCGGCTGGCCATCAGGCGCAAGCCATCTTCATCCCACAAAAATGCATGGGCTGTATCATATTGAATGACATTGCCCAATGCGGCAAGCAGGTGGCTTAATATCAATTTTCGGTCTAAAGAGGCACTAATAACGGCAATGGCCTGCCGTAAAGCCACGGCAACCTGGTAATCGTTTGATTCTCTTTCCACCAGTACCACAGCCCGTTCATGTAAATAAGCATTTTTAACCAATGCAGCCACGTGATCCGCAATGATCATCAATGTCTGCAAAGTAGTAGAATCGAATGCGGCTTCTTGGAAACTTTGGATGGAGATAGCCCCTACCACATCGCCGTCAATGTGCATGGGAACAATAATGAGTGAGCGGGTTTTTTCTACAACGCTAATACCGGAAACAGGTTTTGCCCCTGTCAGCCAATTTTCGGTGGAAAATGACTGTTTGTTGGCAACGGCCCAGGCCACCAGACTTTTGTCGTCCAAAATGGAAACTGGTTCTTGCTCGCATGATTCGTGGTTCCGAATAAAAGCAGGAAAGGATAAGGTTTGGGTGTTGGCGTCGTAAAGGGAGATGTAGCATGTGGGGACGTTGAAGGCGGAGTGAAGTTTTTCGTTTATTTCTGTCAGGAGTTCTGGTAACGGCCGTTTCTCCCGTGTGAGCATTGTAATGTTATAAATCGTCTCCAACTGGTTCATCCGCAGCCAGGATTGTTCCACCAGCCGTTCATTATTCACCACAACGCCAATATAGTGAGCAACCTGTTCCAGTACGGTAATATCTCGCGGAAATAACAAAACATCTCCGGGATATAACACTTTTAACAGACCTTCTGGCCGTTCACTCACCTTTATGGGCAGCCACAAGGATGTCCCAAACAGGTCAATAACTTGCTCAGTCTCGCCAGATTTCATGACATTGGCTGTAACGCCTTCTAATGGCAGGGGGGATAAATCCAGTTCATGCTGGCTGTGCCCCAACACAGTTTGCACCACCAGTTGGCGGCCAGATGTGTTTAGCATGTAAAAAATGGCGCCAGCTTCTGGAAAAGCATTGGAAAATTCTTCGGCTAATATGGCTTTGGTCACTGCCAGTCGCTGCTGCCTGGCAATGGCCTGGTTGAGGCGCATGATGAGGTGTTTTTGGGCATAGGTCGGTACGGCCGTTAACAATTCCAGCCGCCCGGTTGCCATCGACAGCACCATATCACACAATGCTTTTTCATCTTCAGACAATGGGGATTCATGACGGTGGAGATGAAGCCAATAGCCAGTCTGACCGAGCAAACCTGTGTGAACGGCCGTTTTACCCATCGGCGGAATCGTTTGCAATTCAGCAGAATCCAGTGACAACTCCCCTTTCAAAAAAGAGGTAACCAACTCCGCCAAAGATTCCACAGAATTTGCAGAACCTATCTTCTGCTGTAAATCAGTTAATTTTGAAAGCCCGACACCAGAATGTGACATATCGAAAAAATTTTTATCTGAAACAAGGTCGTTCTTAGAAATAGCAAAAATTTGCCAACTTTCTAAAAAATTAAAACATCAACAATACATACGGCAATGACTTTTACATGAAACCACCTTTTTACAAGATCGTCAACGACCTCTGGTGAAAGTCTTGTTAAATGTCACCAAAAAAAACATAAAAATGCAGCACCTACAACCTTTTGTAAACCAACCATTCAACAATCGTTTATTTTGCAAAACAATTACTCAACAGTCATACACAAAAAATCAAAAGTTCTACAAAAACACGACCTGAAAAATGCGGGAAATGTGGGCGAGTAGTGTTGCAGCCAGCCAAAGTATAGCACTTCTTAAAAAGATTTGGAACACAAACTAAATTTGTTCCAAAAAAAAGGGATTGGCTGCCTGACAAAGTCAAACAAACCAATCCCTCTTTTACACAATGACAACCGTCTGCTATTTACGCCGGCCTTTCTTAAACGATTTGCGGCGACTGCCTGCGGCTGAAGATTTTGCTTGGCCTTTACTCTTTCTGCCACCAGACCGACGTTTGCGTTTGGCAGAAGCTGCATTGTTGCTGCCTGCTGGCTGCTGGTTAACGCCTTGCAATTGGTAAGCGACTTCTTGCTGCTGTTGGCGTATAAACTGCTGGTGAGCAGCAATCTGGAAGAAGTAACGCTCGGCAATATTCTTGTCGATATTGGAGCGCATGTCGGCAAACATTTCTGCTGAGCGGATTTTGTACTGCACTTTGGGGTCACGCTGTCCAACTGCTTCCAACCCGATTTCGCGCCGCAGGTCATCCATGGCGGTCAGGTAGTCACGCCATTCCCTGTCAATGGAATCGAGCAGCAGTACCCGTTGGAAATTGCGGTATTCTTCTTCGCCAATGGCTTCGCGCCATTTTTTCTGTTGTTTGTTAACGTATTCGTTTAATGCCTCAATGAGCTGGTCGCTGTCTAACGTGGATATGCTGTCCAGTAGAAGCTGACGCAGGGCATCGTCTACTTCGGCACGGAAACGGTTTTGCTGCTGAACGGCCGTTTTCGGAGAAAGCGTCTGCAAATTAAACTGCGTAAACGCATGATTAATACGGTCAGAAGCCTCCTGCCACAAAATCTCCTGCTGCTCCTGCTCCACATAATCTGCCAGCAGTTCATCAAACAACGTCTTTACCCGCTGCAAATAATCATAACGAACTTTTTCCTTTATCTGAGTCCGTGCCTTCTCCTTCAACAAACTGGCTAAATTAGGAATGGAAGGCAAAACGGGGATAAAGCGGCTGAGCGCCATGAGCAGTTGAACCAGGTTATAGCCCTGCTCTTCATTTTCATACGCAAGCTGCATAAATTGCTCAGCCATCGCTTCACTGGACATTTCCGCCAGCTCATCCCGATCCAGTTTCATTACTTGTGGCAGCAGCCCACGCAAACGATTAATAACCGCCGGCACATTGGTGACATCTGTGGCTTCTGTGGTGTAATCCTGAATCGCCCGGTTAATTTCGCTGCGGGTAAAGTCGCGGTAATTTTCGACGTAATTATCTACAAGCTCTTCAATTGTTTTGGCAAAGGCAGCGTCAATCTTTTCATCCAAATCGACATCCTGCCCAAGCAAAATTGCCCGCCGTTCTGTGTAGATGGCCTGACGCTGTTTGTTCATCACGTCGTCGTATTCCACCACATTCTTGCGGATGTCAAAGTTATAGCCTTCAATGCGTTCCTGGGAACTTTCAATGAGCCGTTCAAGCATTCCGCTCTCAATGGGCATATCTTCGGGTATGTTGGTGCGAGCCATAAAGCTTTTCAGGCGTTCGCCGCCAAACCGCTTCATCAGGTCATCTTCCAGCGAGAGGAAGAAGCGGGATGAACCGGGATCGCCTTGCCGGGCGGCACGACCTCTAAGCTGGTTGTCGATGCGGCGGGATTCGTGCCGTTCTGAGCCGATGACGTGGAGACCGCCCAGTTCCCATACTTCTTGCCGTTCTTTTTTGGCTTGTTCTTGCAGGGCTTCAATTTCGTCGATGAGTTTGGTGGGCAAGGCGGGTACGGCCGCACACACTTTTTGCGCTTCTTCTTTATCACCGGCTAATACCGCCCGGATGAGTGCCGCCCGGGCATTGTAATGGCGTTCAAACAGTTGGTCGGCAATAAATTCGGCCGTTTCTTTTGTCTTTTTGTGAATGGATTCGTAACGGCCGTACAACTCCGTCAGCCGGTTAATCTCATCCACCAGACCAACATCCCGACCCTGCTCATCCAAAGTCATCCGGGCCTGATGGCTGCGTCCGGCACGGACAAGGCGCACAATCTGCATCAAATCTGCCGATGTCATCCCATAAGGCTCTTGCAGCACCTGCACCAAATAACCGGTAAGTTGCAGCTTCTGAATTTGCGCCAACGCATCATCAAACCGCTGTTTCATATCCAACAGCTTATCAACCAGTGCTTCATCCAGCTTGGGGTGGCGTTTTGCTTGATTACGGGCTGCATTTTCACTTTCTTCCAGCAATGTGGTAGCAAGCTGCACCAACGACTGCCGCTCAAACAACCGCTCTTCCAGCAGTTCCGAAGCCAGCCCTTCAGGGTTACCACCCAGCAAAATATCTGTACCGCGACCGGCCATGTTAGTAGAAATGGTCACAGCCCCTTTACGGCCAGCCTGCGCCACAATCAATGCCTCTGCCTGATGGCGCTTGGCGTTCAGGACGTTATGGGGAATGCCTTCTCGCCGCAGCATGTCATGAATAATTTCTGAATGCTCCACAGAGGTTGTACCCACCAGAACAGGCCGCCCCATTTCATGGATGCGCTTGATTTCGGCCACAATGGCTTTGTCTTTGCCGGTTTCTGTGCCGTAAACTTGATCCGGGTAATCAACACGTTTGTAGAAGACTGGTTTTTCCGTTTCGGGGTCTACATAGTAAACGGCCGTTGTCCCCTCCACCTTCTCCTGCTTCTCAATCAAACCCAGCTCACCCTTCCGCACAACATATTCCACATTCGTCGGCAAAGGCGTCACACCAAGCTCATAAATCTTGTCAAACTCCTCCGCATCCGTCAGCGCCGTACCCGTCATACCAGCCAGCTTCTCATACAAACGGAAATAATTTTGCAGCGTAATCGTCGCCACCGTAATCGTTTCCCGTTTAACCTGCACCCCTTCCTTCGCCTCAATCGCCTCATGCAAGCCATCCGAATAACGACGTCCGGGCATCAAACGGCCGGTAAAGTCATCAACAATCAAAACCTCACCATTTTGCACCACATAATGCACATCCCGCTTGTACAAGTACTGCGCTTTCAAAGCATTATCCAGGTAATAGGTCAAATGGAAGAAGCGCGGATCATATAAACTGTCCCCCGCATCGGGATTGATCTCTTCAATCCGCTTTTCAATCTCTGCAATACCCAGCTCAGTCAGGCTAATCGTCCGGCTTTTCTCATCAATGTCATAATGACCATTCGGCTCTTCGTCCTCTTCGGCCGTATTCTTACGCAAACCACGTACATATTGCGCAAAACGCTTGTAATCATCGCCACTTTGCTGTGCCGGACCAGAAATAATCAACGGTGTACGCGCTTCATCAATCAGCACATTGTCCACTTCATCAATCACCGCAAAGTGCAAATCGCGCTGCACCAGCCGGTCTGGACGGGTAGCCATATTGTCGCGCAAATAATCAAAACCAAACTCACTGCTAATGCCGTAAGTAATATCCGCCTCATACGCCTGCCGCCGCGTACACGGCCGCCAATGCACCAAACGTTCATCTTCCAGGTCTGCACCGGGGTTAACATAATCCGGGTCAAACAAAGCTGAATATTGCTGCGGGCCAATAACGCCAACGGTCAGCCCCAAAGCGTGGTAAACCTTACCCATCCAGCCACCATCACGGCGAGCCAGATATTCGTTTACCGTCACCAAATGCGCACCTTTGCCAACAAGCGCATTCAAATAAAGTGGCAGCGTTGCCACAAGCGTTTTACCTTCACCGGTACGCATCTCTACCACGTCGCCGCGATGCAGCAAAACACCGCCCATAATCTGCACGTCGTAATGGCGCATACCGATATTGCGCCATGCCGCTTCCCGCACCAGGGCAAAGGCATAGGGCAATATGTCATCCAGCGTTTCGCCATTTGCCAGACGCTCTTTTAATTTCAAAGATTCGTTTCGCAGCTCTTCATCGCTCAGTTTCTTGATGTCTGGCTCATAGCTGGCAACTTCATCCACAATGGGCTGGAGTGTTTTTATGATTTTGTCGTTTGGATCACCGATTACTTTATTGATTAATTTTCTAAACATAGATTTTCTACTTTGCGTAAGAATGAGTTCACTGAAAAAAGGTA
>CAZRIB010000164.1:0-5439 GCA_964600035.1 uncultured Ardenticatenaceae bacterium
CCTCTCCCGCATCAAACAGCACACCATAGGCAGTCTACCCCCCAACAAAACACAAAATCCCTTTGACAACCCCCTTGTAGAAAGCTATAATTCCGTTTCGCGTGCAGATTGTCCGACCACTGTCTGCACCATTTTATAATCACAACAGCCGGCATCTTAGTATGCCGGTTCTTTTTGGAGGTTAATGTGTACGCAATAGTAGAAAGTGGCGGCCGGCAATACCGCGCCGAAGAAGGCGGCACCTTCAGTGTTGAAAAGCTGCCTTATGAAGTCGGTGAACAGATCGAGCTGGAAAATGTGTTGCTCCTGGCAAATGGCGACGGCGTACAGGTTGGTCAGCCTGTCGTAGATGGCGTCAAAGTCAAAGCGACTGTTGTCGATCAGTACCGGGGCAAGAAGATTTTCGTTTGGAAGTATAAACCAAAGAATCGGTATCGCCGTCGTCGTGGACATCGGCAATATTATACCCGCCTGCGGATAGACGAGATCGTTGTCGGCTAGAAGGTAGAAGGAGCAAGTAAAATGGCACATAAGAAAGGTAGTGGTTCAACCAGAAACGGCCGTGATAGTAATTCCAAGCGGCTGGGTATTAAAAAGTATGGTGGCGAATATGTCATTCCGGGCAACATCATTGTGCGCCAAAAAGGAACGAAATATCGCCCAGGAAATAATGTAGGTGTGGGTGGTGATTACACCATTTACGCGATGATTGAAGGCCAGGTAAAGTTTGATGTAAAACACGGCCGTAAATACGTCAGCGTATACCCCGTGGAGAATTAAGAGGCAGCATCATGAAAAAAGATATACATCCAAAATGGTATTCCGATGCCAAAGTCATTGTCGATGGTGAAGTCGTCATGACTGTAGGCGCAACACAGCCCGAAATCCGCGTGGAAATTTGGTCAGGCACACATCCATTCTACACTGGCACCCAACGCCTGCTCGACACCGAAGGTCAAGTTGACCGCTTCATGCGTCGTTTGCAGCGCCGCGCCCAAATCCAGGCGGAGTTGGAAAAGAAGCAGGAAGAAACCAAACCCACCAATTTGTCTGTAGAGGCAATGTCACTAGGCACACGTGCCGAGAAAGCTTTGATTAATGCTGGTGTTACCACTGTAAACGACATTCTGGCATTACTTGAGCAAGGTGATGATGCGCTGCTGGCTATTTCCGGCATTGGTCAAAAAGCCGTGATCGACATCAAGCGCTTTTTACGTGCCGAAGGATTGATTGAGTAAGGTTTTTTCCAGGCCATCAATGAATACAAAAAGGGCAGATGCGGTAACGTATCTGCCCTTTTTTGGTAAGGGACTATTACACGTAACCCGAAGTTCGTATATCGTTTTCCGACGAAGTTGCCAGAGATAGAGCACACGGATTACAAATTCCTGAATACGGGTACTAGTGCCCAGTCAAGTGTTCTTTGATGGATACAAAGATTGGTTCAATCTCCGAGATTGAACCAATCTAATCCCTCATTTCACATGTGACTGAGTACTGGGCAAACAAAGTCGTAAGTGGTTTAATTTGAACCATCACCAAGATAAGTTGTAATACCACAATAAAGAGGAGCGTTATGACCAAACACACACAAGGTTCAATTGAGCTTGTTTGTGGCAGTATGTTTAGTGGCAAAACAGAGGAATTAATTCGTCTGGTGCGGCGGGCTGTTATTGCCCGGCAGCATGTGCAGGTGTTTAAGCCGGTAATTGATAACCGTTACCAGGTGGAGCGTGTGACTTCCCACAATGGTGCGGATTTTGAAGCAGTTCCACTGGCAGCGGCAAAGGAAATTTTGACACATCTGGAGCCGGAAACAACTGTAGTAGCCATTGATGAAGTGCAATTTTTTGAGCCAGAAATTGTTGAAATTTGTGA
Organism: uncultured Ardenticatenaceae bacterium; assembly: GCA_964600035.1. Taxonomy (GTDB): domain Bacteria; phylum Chloroflexota; class Anaerolineae; order Promineifilales; family Promineifilaceae; genus CAZRIB01. The sequence continues at coordinate 1,879 of CAZRIB010000164.1, forward strand.
ACAACTTGCGGAAGCAGGTAAACGGGTCATTTGTGCCGGATTGGATATGGATTTTCGGGGCGTTCCTTTTGGGCCAATGCCAGATTTATTGGCCAGGGCAGAGAAGGTCACAAAACTTCATGCTATTTGCGTAGTGTGTGGCCATGAGGCCAGCCGGACGCAGCGATTGATTGATGGGCGGCCTGCTGCCTATGACGACCCGATTGTTTTGGTGGGGGCTACGGAAATGTATGAAGCTCGTTGTCGTAACTGCCATGAGGTGTTACCGGCTCGCAATGGAGGGAAACATGAGTAATTTGATTGATCTGGAAGCAAATGTGGATCATGTGTTGATTAGTGAATCGCAGCTTCAAGCCAGGATTCAAGAATTGGCAGAAGCTATTGAAGCAGATTCAACCGCGTATGAAGATTTGCTGCTTATTTGTGTGCTGAAGGGTGGGTATATGTTCCTGTCTGACTTGAGCAGGGCGTTGAAACGGCCGCACGAGATTGACTTTATGGGCGTTTCCAGCTATGGCTCTGGCACCACAAGTACAGGGGCAGTGCAGATCATTATGGATTTGAAGAAGCCTATTGCCAATCGCCATGTGGTCATTGTGGAAGATATTATTGACAGTGGGAATACGCTTTCGTATATGCGGGCGAATTTGTTGGCGCGGCAGCCGGCTTCTCTGCGTATTGTGACGTTATTGAATAAGCCTTCCCGTCGTGAGGTAGATGTGCCGGTGGAGTATATTGGGTTTGATATTCCCGATGAGTTTGTGGTGGGGTATGGCCTTGATTTTGATGAGCTTTACCGTAATTTGCCTTATATTGCGGTGTTGAAGTCTGAAGTGTTTGCTCATTTGCTGAAAAAATAGCAGGGAGTCATTTGGGGATGGATGAGCGGTTTATGCCGTATGCCGGGCGCTGGGTGGCGCTGGTGAATGACCAGATTGCAGGGGTAGGGGAGCAGGCAGATGCTGCCTGGCATTTGGCGCAGGCGAATCGCCCGAAGGAACGGCCGCAGCTAATATATGTAGACAGGGTGGATGGTGATCCGCTTTATTTGCCGCCATTGGTAGCCGAGTTACGGCCGTTACTGACCCATCATCCATTCCCGGTGTATCTGGTTGGCGGCATCGTGCGCGATGCCTTGTTAGGGCGTGATTGCAAAGACATAGACCTGGTTGTGCCGCGCGATGCCATCAAATTAACCTTTCAGCTTGCCGACAAACTGGGACAGCCAGCTTATGTGCTTGACCGCGAGCGGGATACCGGGCGCATTGTGCTGCCAGAACGGGGAATGATGATTGATATTGCCCGCTTCCGGGGAGACGATTTGGAAGCGGATTTAGGTGACCGGGATTTTACGATGAATGCGATGGCGTTACCGGCCAATGCCACAACGTCGGCTAGTGTGGTTGACCCCACGGGCGGGATGGCCGATTTGGCGGCGGGTGTGGTGCGCCAGACACATGCTCAGGCGGTAGCCCAAGACCCGGTGCGGGCGCTGCGGGCGCTGCGGATGGCTGAGGTGTTTGGATTTGATGTGGCTGCGGAAACGGAAACGGCCGTTCGTCAGGCTGCGCCTCTGCTTTCACGGGTGTCTGTGGAGCGCATTCGGGACGAATTGCTGAAGTTGTTGACTGCTTCCCCGGCTGCTGGCTTGCAGCGGCTGGCTGACACAGGGCTGCTGGCTGTGACCTTGCCTGAATTGGCTGCATTGGCCGATGTTGCCCAGTCGCCGCCCCATCACGAGCCGGTATTGGCGCACACAATCTCTGTGCTGCGCTGGCTGTCTTTAATCATCAATCAGCAATCATTGGTTGAGGCTTCTGCCGCAATTCCGCATCTTCAAAGTGCGCTTGCGCCTTACGCTGACGCCCTGCAAGCCCATCTTTCGCGGCCTGTAGATGGGGGGCTAAACGGCCGTGTCCTGCTTATCTTAGGGGCGCTGTTTCATGATGTAGGCAAAGCCACTACCCAAACGGTGGGGGAGGACGGCCGTATCCGCTTTTTGGGGCACGCGCAGGCAGGGGCAAAATTGGCCGCAGGCCGTTTGCGACACCTGTGCCTGAGCAACAAGGCCATTGACCACGTTTCACGCATTGTAGCGGGACATATGCGTCCGCTGCTGCTGGCCTCCTCCCATGGGCGTGTTTCTCGGCGAGCTGTGTTCCGCTTTTTTAGAGACACAAAAGATGCCGGGCTGGATATTGGCCTGCTGGCTTTGGCTGATCATTTGGCAACGTACAACGGGGTGGGGGAAACGGCCGTGTGGGAACGCCTCACCCATCTCATAGCCGACTTATACCAACATTACTTTCATCACCAGGAGACAATTTCACCCAAATTACTGGTAAATGGCAAAACACTCATCACCCGCTTTGGCTTACAGCCCGGGCCACAAATTGGTTATTTGCTGCGGCAGCTAGAAGAGGCACAAGCCGCCGGGGAAATTTCGCAGGTGGATGAAGCGCTGGCTTTCTTACAGAAAAAAATCGAGCAGCATGGTACTGCACACAAATAAATAAAGGGTGACACGATGAGGTCACCCTTTTTCAATCAATTGACTTGCCGCTTAAAAGATACTTTTTGTGCTTGGGCGGCGCAAATGTTCCATTAATTCCCGCTTTGTTTCCTTATCCTCTCTAAACAATCCACGATATGTAGATGTCACCATTTCCGGGTGTTCTTTTTTAACACCGCGCATCATGGAACACATATGAGATCCCTGCACCACCACGGCAACCCCTAATGGATCCAATACTTCTTCGATGGCTTCGGCGATCTGGTTGGTCATCCGCTCTTGCACTTGTAAACGCCGGGCAAACATTTCCACAATGCGCGGAATTTTGGACAGGCCAATGACTTTATCGCGGGGAATGTAGGCGACGTGTGCCCGACCAAAAAATGGCAGCATATGGTGTTCGCACATACTGAAGTATTCAATGTCTTTCACAACAACCATCTCCTGGTAATCCACATCAAAAAGGGCGTTGTTGACTAATGTTTCCAGGTTTTGATGGTAGCCGCTGAGGACTTCGTCGTACATTTTGGCAACCCGGTGCGGTGTTTTTAGCAGTCCTTCACGTTCCGGGTTTTCTCCCACGTTAACCAAAATTGCACGCACCGCTTCTTCGATGACGGCTTTTTGTGGGGTGAGTGTGGCAGGGGCCAGAATATGACCGTTGTGCCCGTTGCCGTTTGTATGGAGACGGCCGTTTCCATTGATTGCTGTACTTTGCAAATTTTTCATTCTTTTCTCCAATAAAACATGAACAATAAAAACTTTTGTATCTGTGTGGTTATTGATATGGATAAAATAGTTGAGACAATCAACAACCTGACCATCCAAAAATACCACGGCTCTATCGCTCAGATGTACCAATTTACCTGATTCTTACTTTCAGCAGCAGGAAAACGACTAAAACATGAGCGAAAAGTGAGTGCGTTGATTATCCTGATATGATTTCAACAATCGAAACATTTATATAATATGGACAAATTATAGACAAAATTCTCTTTTTGTCAAAATACACTCAAAGTGACCTGGCTCAAATAGTCCCAGCAAAATGC
>CAZRIB010000164.1:5539-8425 GCA_964600035.1 uncultured Ardenticatenaceae bacterium
AAACACCAAATTGTCACTCATTTGCCAGTTTGGAAAGATGTCATTGCTTTCGCATACCGAAAGGCACTGCAAGGCCACTAAAAAAGCGGTATACTTGCCAAAGTCCCAAAAACTCGCAGGTAAACCACCTGCTTAACATAAACTCACAACCGTTCACCTATTTTATGGAGGCAGTCATGAGCAAAGATACTTTAACAATTACTGATAATCGTACAGGTAAAACATATGAAATCCCCGTGTCAAACGACACAATCAACGCAATGGATTTGCGCCAGATCAAAGTTAATCCAGATGATTTTGGGATGATGAGCTATGATCCTGGTTTCAAAAACACTGCTTCTACCAAAAGCACAATCACCTACATTGACGGGGCAAAGGGGATTTTGCGTTACCGGGGTTATCCCATTGAGCAGTTGGCAGAAAAATCCACTTATTTGGAAGTGGCTTACCTGCTGCTGCATGGTGAACTGCCCAATAAAGAGCAGTTAGACAAATGGGTGTATGACATTACCCACCATACCTTTTTGCATGAAAACATTAAGCGGTTCATGCATAACTTCCGTTATGATGCTCACCCGATGGGGATGTTTATTTCCACCATTGCGGCGATGTCTACTTTTTATCCAGAAGGGCGCAATATCGATGACGCGGATAACCGGATGCGTCAAATTCAGCGGTTGATTGCCAAGTCACCAACGGTGGCTGCCTTCTCGTACCGGCACAGCCGTGGCCTGCCTTTTGTTTACCCGGACAATGACTTGAGCTACCCGGGTAACTTCCTCAATATGTTGGACAAAATGACGCAGGTGAAGTATGAGCCGAACCCGGTTTTGGAACGGGCATTGGATGTTTTGTTTATTTTGCATGCTGATCATGAGCAAAATTGTGGTACGGCCACCATGCGTGTGATTGGTTCCAGCCATTCTGACCCGTATTCTGCGGCGGCTGGTGCGGCGGCTGCTTTGTATGGCCCGCTGCATGGTGGGGCCAATGAGGCTGTGCTGCGTATGCTGCTTGAGATTGGGGATGTGAAGCATGTACCTGAATTTATCAAAGGTGTGAAGAATCGTGAGCGCCTGTTGATGGGCTTTGGTCATCGTGTTTACAAGAATTATGATCCGCGTGCCAAAATTATTAAGAAGATTGCGGATGAGGTGTTTGAAGTGACAGGCCGTAATCCGCTGTTGGATATTGCGTTGGAATTGGAACGGATTGCTTTGGAAGATGATTTCTTTGTGCAACGGAATCTGTATCCGAATGTTGATTTTTATTCGGGTATTATTTACCAGGCGATGCGTTTCCCAATTGCGATGTTCCCGGTGTTGTTTGCGATTCCGCGTATGGCTGGCTGGTTGGCGCAGTGGCAGGAGATGTTGGCAGATAAGGAGCAGAAGATTGCCCGGCCACGTCAGGTTTACCTGGGTGAAGGCGAGCGGGATTATGTGCCGGTTGAAGAACGTTAAGCGTTTGTTGTTATAAGGATTTGTGGATGAAAACGGCCGTTTCTGATTCAGAAACGGCCGTTTTTTATTAAAGCGGTCTTCTACTGTTAAAGCCGGTGTGGACATCATGGTAAAAGGCGACGTTTGCTTCTCCATAACGCCAACACAAATAGACATCACGGCCGTTTCTATTCGCCAAAAAATCGACCAGCCCCACATTGATATCCTTCACCAGGCATCCCAACGCCTGAATTTGCTGGATTCCCTTTTCAATAGCCATAAATTCCAGGGTCAATGCGCTTAAAGAAGCGCATCCGATGTTACTGAACGTATCATCCAATACATCACCCAGCTCCTGCCCAATGCGAACGGCACGCCCCCGGCGGTCAATCAATTCAGCCATGATCGGTTCAATTTGAGGCAGCAAACGATTGGCTTCTTCCTCGGTAAAATAGCGAATTGGCATGATTCCTCTCCTGAAAATAGCAGCAAAGTGGCTCGAATTAACACGAATTCGTGTCAATTCGCAGTCATTCACTGCCAAATCTCATCGCTTTTGGTGTGCGTTAGCTCAGGTAAACTCCTGACTTTCCAAAAAGAAAAGGGCGCTGTTAAAACGCCCCTTCCAATCTCAGATTTCGGAATTAACAAAGAACAAACTTAATGACCACAAGCGCAGCTGCCACCACCTGCACTTGCACCGGCTGCACCCTGGTCTGTGGTCTTAAAAGAAGAGCCACAACCGCAAGAAGAAACGGCATTGGGGTTATCAATCTTAAATCCGCCGCCCATAATGCTGTCTTCGTAATCAATGGTTGCTTGATTCAAATAAATCATGCTGGTGGGATCTACAAAAACTTTCACACCGTCTTTTTCAATTACGTGGTCATATGGCCGGGCTTCTGCTTCCAGAGCCATGCCGTATTGCATACCAGAGCAACCACCGCCAGCAACAAAGACACGCAAGCCGTGATTGGGCACATTCTTTTGTACAAGCAAATTGCGTACTGTTTCTAATGCCGCATCTGTCAAATAAATTGTTTCTATATTGGTTGTGGTTTCAGCAACGCTCATAATAAATTTCCTTTCCGTCTGTTTTGACAGGGATTTTATCGAAAATTTTGATAAAAATTTAGAGCGATTCTAGCAATTAAGCGGACTGGTGTCAACATGATAAAAAGCATTTTTATAACAAGCTCATCATAAAAACAGAGATGACTTTTATGTGTCATATGCTGAACGGCCGTTTTTGGGAAACGGCCGTTTCCCAAAACACCACTCCGTTCAGAAACCATGAACAAAAAGAGAGCAAACACATTTGGGCACTCATTCATTGTCGCTCCCCCTTCGTCATGATACAATTTTTCACCATTGCGGCGTACTTTACTGTACCCGTTCCTGGCCAGTAAATTCACAGGCGCTCAATGCGCCTTTTATTTATTTC
>CAZRIB010000165.1:0-8395 GCA_964600035.1 uncultured Ardenticatenaceae bacterium
GCCTGCTTGGCTCCATTTTGCTGAACATTGTCATTCGTATTTTTCGCCGTTGAAAAGGTGACTACAATTACCCCATGAAAACTGCTGATTTTAATTACACATTACCGCCTGAATTGATTGCGCAGCGGCCGTTAACCCAGCGTGACAGCTCTCGTCTGCTGGTGATGGACCGGCACAGCGGCGCGTTAACCCATCGCCAATTCACTGATTTGCTGGATTATTTGCGGCCGGGGGACATCCTGGTAGGCAATAACAGCCGGGTGCTGCCGTCACGGCTTTACGGCCGTAAACCCACCGGCGGCAAGGTAGAGTTCTTGCTGCTCAAACAGTTGGACAGCACCCGATGGCAAGCCCTGGTGGGAGGCAAAAAGATGGTGGAAGGGGCAACGGCCGTTTTGGTAGACGACAACGACCGGGAGCAAGGTGTCACGGCAGAAATTACGGCCGTTCTCAGCGAAGCCCAGCGCGAAGTCACCTTCAGCCAACCCATCGACAACCTGCTCTACGACATTGGGCAGATGCCCCTGCCGCCCTACATCCACGAACACCTGGATGATCCGGAACGCTACCAGACAGTCTATGCCCGGCCAGAAGGCTCTGCGGCTGCGCCCACGGCAGGTTTGCACTTTACCGGCGACCTGCTCTTTGCCCTGCGCGAAAAAGGTGTGCTGTTTGAAACGGTCACCCTGCATGTGGGTCTGGACACGTTTAAGCCAGTTACAGAAGAAAACGTGGCCGACCATGTGATTCACAGTGAATGGGCAGCCATTAGCCCGGACACAGCCAAACGCATCAATGAGGCAAAACTGGCTGGCGGGCGCATTGTAGCCATTGGCACAACGGCCGTACGCACACTGGAAAGCGGCGCACTGCGGTCGGCAGGCATTACCGGGCCGCTTAAAGATATTTCTGCCCGCGATGCCCGGGGGGAAACGTCCAATTTGTGCCCCTGGAAGCCGGTGGCCGCTTTTGAAGGCCCAACAGACTTATTTATCTACCCCGGCTACAAGTTCCGGGCAGTGGATGCCATGATCACCAACTTCCACCTGCCACAGTCCAGTTTGCTCATGCTGGTTTCGGCGTTTAGCAGTTGGGAAAATGTGCGGGCGGCTTATGAAACGGCCGTTGCCGAAAAGTATCGGTTTTATTCGTTTGGCGATGCGATGTTAATTATTTGAGATTGGAGATTGGAGATTGGAGGTTGGGAATGACTGCAAATCTCTGGTACAAGTAACCCGAAGTCCGTAAACCGTATTCCGACGAACTTACCAGAGGCAGCATACACGGATAACGGTTTGCTGAATACGGATATTAGTCATCACTCTCCCCAAGAAATGCTTATGTCAGAAACGGCCGTATACTTCACATCCATCCTTGCAGCATTCATCCCCACCCTTATTTACTGTGCCATCATCTACTGGGCAGACCGGTATGAAAAAGAACCCTGGTGGCTGTTAACGGCCGCCTTTTTATGGGGAGCCATCCCCAGCATCATCATCGCCTTCATCTTCAACACAATCCTCAGCGTGCCAATTTACGCCGTCGCTGGTGACACAGCAGGCGGCGCATTGGCAGCCAGTTTCATTGGGCCACCAGTAGAAGAAAGCATCAAAGGGCTGGCCTTGCTGGCTATTTTTGCCCTTTGGCGGCATGAAATTGATTCCATTTTGGACGGCATTATCTACGGGGCAATGGTGGGGATGGGGTTTGCCATGGTGGAAAATTTCTTTTACTTCATCACCACGTTTCAGGAAAGCGGTGTGGATGCCTGGCAAATTAACATTTTTATGCGGGCTTTTATTTTTGGCCTGAATCATGCCCTGTTTAGTGCCATGACAGGTCTGGGCATTGCCATCTCCCGTATGTCGGCAAACCCGGTTACCAGCTTCCTTGCACCAATTGGCGGATGGGCAACGGCCGTATTTCTCCACTTTGTCCACAACGCCAGCGTCTCCATCAGTCCGCTGCTTTGCTTTGTAGCCCTTGTCTCAGACTGGGGCGGCGTTCTGCTCACCATTGTCATTATCATTTGGGCGGTTCAGCAAGAGCAAAAATGGATGCGCACCTATCTGGCGGAAGAGGTGGCACAGGCAACCATCAGCCGGGCACAATACAACACCATCTGCTCTGGCAGACTGCGCCGTATTGCCAAATACAACATTCTCTTTTCACAAGGAATTGGTGCATACAGACAGGCTGCCCGGTTCTACCAAAAATGCAGCGAGCTGGCTTATAAAAAACACCACCACACACTCTTTGGGGATACCAAAGACCAAACCACTATTTCACAGTTACGGCAAGAAATCAGGGAAATGGCAGGATAAGATTGATAGTTGATGGTTAATGGATGAGAAGTGGAGGAGAAAAGATAACGTTAAGCCTGCAACCTGCCCCGAAAATACCACCCCACACTATTGTCAAACAAAATACTTTTATGTCTTAGCCAATTCTACTGCTATATCTTCAATACCAATCTCGCCGTAGGTATATCTTATCACTACATCCCATGCCTTCATATATTGTTGAATTTCACCACGAAAGAGTTGGATAAAAATCATTATACCTAATACCACAATGATTGGTTTTATAATTAATCCGGGTTCCAAAATGACAATTCCAAACCAAAGGAAAAATGGTATAGTGGTCCAATTCAAATAGACTTGTATTTTCAACTTCATGTTCTCTATATCAAGACAAATGTATCCACGAGTTACGGGATTATAACGAGACTTTCTTGCCAATCTGCCCTGGTTGCCTGCTGTTTTGTTAGCCCAAAGGCCATATTCAAACCTTGAAAGTTGTTTGAACACAACTTGGGGCAGCATCCCATTTGCTTTAACTGAACCCGAGATATTCCCAAAATCGGAAGGCAAATTCTCCACAAAATCGATTGAATACTTTTTTATTAGTACAGGAATACCGATACGATAATAAAGACGAGGCCAAAATCGATGAACTCCTGCTTCCATTAAGCTGATTACAACTATAAGTGCAAAAATCGTTGAGAAGGGATCTATCTGGGAAGCAGGATCCAGGAAAGTTGTTATAGTCGAAATAAATAGAGCTGCGAACACAAAAAAAGTCAATAAGAAGTGGGCAAAACGAAAGAATACTTTTGAATACTCCCAAAGTTTATGTTTACTCTCTTTTGGTTTGTTTTCCATTGTGCAACTTATTTGCCTAACAATTTTTGTAACTGCTGCCAATGCTCTGCGTCATGTTTGACGGCCAGATGAACCAGCTCTTGTAATGTGGTGGGGCCAAAAAAGGCGTGGCGGGCGCGGTGTGTCCATGTGGCGGCGGGGGCTTGTTTTAACAAGGCGATGGTCTCGGTACGGGCATCCAAAAAGGCTTGCAGTGCTGTTGGCCCGTCTTCCTGCAAATGGTCGCGCTCATCTACCCACCGGTCAGCATCTACCCCGGATAAAAAGGCGTTGTCGTTGGCAATTAAGGCGCGAAATCGCGGCTGGTGGACTTCTTTTTCTACATCGCGCAGGTGGCACACGGCTTCTACCAGTGACCATTCATCGGGGGAAGGGCGAACATTCCAGCACAGGCCGGGTTTTTGCAGAAGGTTGGAAACGGCCGTTGCAAAGCCCTCCAACTGCGCCAACAACACATCTTGGGCAGGAGGCTGCTGCATAATTAACGAACTCCCACTTCCTGAACCAACGCCTGCCAGTCATCCTTAACTGACTCAAACAAATCATCCAGCGTACCCGCCCCGACAATTAATGAATGATCGGGGGCATCGTCCCAACTGCCCAGCCAATACGCCCACAAACCAGCTTTGGCGGCCGGCACAATGTCGTTTTCCCAATCGTCCCCCACCATCAGGGCTTCATCCGGTTGAACCTGCACCTTTTCCAAAATTTCCTGGTAATAAGTAACCTGCGGCTTGGTGCTGTGCATATTGGCGTAGGTCGTTACAAGGTCAAACTGTATGTCAGTTGAAGGCAAGCCTGCCCAGTTAAGGCGGTGTTCTATGGCCAATGGCGGAAACAAGGGGTTGGTGGCAACGACAACTTTTAGCCCTGCTTTTTGGGCAGAACGAATGAGGGGACGGGCAATTTTTTGGGGTTTTGTCAGGTTGGCTAATTTGGGGAAATCGGTCCGGTAAAATTGTTCAAAGAATTGTTCTGTTTCTTCGCCGTGCCGCCCGGTTAATTCAAAAAAAGCTTGCCAGAATACGTCGCGGTTGGTTACGGCCGTGTCCGTGTTTTGTATCATCTTTTCCGTACAGGCCAACAAAATTTGCATAAAATGCTGCGGATCCATGAGCGCTGCTGCAAATTTACTAATTGCCTTGAAATAAGCTGGCAAAAAGCGGTCTATCTCATTCACCAGAAGCGTATCGTCCAAATCAAACAGTACAGCTTTTAACATTGCGTCTCCTGAAAAAGCAACGATTGATGATTAAAGCAGAAGACAGGTCGCATCATTTGCCGATACCCCACCTTCAATCAATCTCGCCAAACAACTGACTCAAACCCGGTTTTTCTTTTGCACACTGCGGGCAGCCAACAGAGGGATTTGCCACGTCTATTAAATGTTTACTGCAAAAAGCGGTCACCATCACCCGCCGGTTAAATCCTAAAAACCCTTTTTTTACTGTGCCTTCCAACACCAGATCGGGGCTGCTGTTTGCTTGCAAAATATCGGGGACAGGACATTGGCTGCAATCACTTGGCCGCCATGCCTCTGAGCGCGGATTTGCTTGCAGCAGGCGGCACTCTTGAATGGAGCGTCCTCTATGAAAATTTTGGTAGTAAAAACGGCATTCTTTTCCGGCTGGGGTAATCATATCTTTTTGAGGTGGTGTGCGGCCTTGATGAATTTGGGTGCGGTGTTGGCGAAACGGCCGTATTTTTTAAGCCAGCATGAGTTTATCACAAAATAACGACCAGGGTGCGAAAAGATCACCTTTTTCTAAAAATAAGCCAGCCTCCAACCTTCCTAAAAAGTGGGCAAATCAGCTATCATCACCATAATTCAACCACCCAATTACCCAATTCATCAACCAGGAGCAGTCTAATGAAAAAATGGCAAAAATGGTTAACCGGCATCATTCTCGGTCTGGGACTGGCCGCAGCCTACCTTTTCTGGCCCCAAGGCACATGGCCGTTCATCCCAAATTTGTCACATTTGGCCGCAGTTGGCAGCCAGTATGACGTTGAAATTTTGCGCGACACGTACGGCGTTCCCCACATTTTTGGCAAAACAGACGCCGATGCCGCTTATGGTCTGGGCTATGCACACGCAGAAGACGACTTTACCACCATCCAGCAAGCCTTTATTGCCGCCAGAGGCAAATTAGGGGCTGCCTATGGCATCGATGCCGCCCCAAATGATTACCTCGTTGCCCTGCTCCGTATTTGGGACGATGTGGAAGCCGGCTATGATGCCTTGCCCGCCCACGAACGTGCAGTCATGCAGGGGTATGCCGATGGCCTGAACCATTATGCCGCCTTGCATCCAGAAGAAGTGATTTTGCCGGAGTTATTCCCTGTTACCGGCAAAGACATTGCCGCCGGATTTATGCACCGGGTTCCACTCTTTTTTGGACTGGATGGCGCGCTGGGCGATTTGTTTGCCGACAGCCGTCAAAGCGAGGTCTCTCCTGAAGCGGCGGCTTCCGGGCGGCAGGTGGCTTTTCAATGTTCGCAGGCTTCCTTACTGCCTTGCGGTGGGGAAAATCCCATTCCCATAACAACGCGCTTTGGCTCTAATGTCATTGCGGTGGGGCCATCTCGCAGTGCCGATGGGCAAACTTTTTTGGCGGTCAATTCACACCAGCCGTGGGAAGGTATTGTGGCATGGTATGAAGCGCATGTGGTCAGTGAGGAAGGGTGGAATATGGCAGGCGGGCTTCTTCCGGGTTCACCAACCATTACGCATGGGCATAATCCATATCTTGGCTGGGCATTTACGGTAAACAGCCCAGACCTGGTGGATGTGTATGTGCTGGATATTAACCCGGATAATCCTGACCAATATCTGTTTGATGGAGAGTGGCGGCAGTTGGAGGTGCGGGAAGTGCCGATTACGGTGAAGATATTCGGCCGTTTCCGGTGGACGGTGAAGCGAGAGGTGCTGTGGTCGGTGTATGGGCCAACGGTGCGCGTGCCGCACGGCACATACGCCATCCGTTATGCAGGCATGGGGGAGATGGGGCATGTCGGCCAGTTTTTGGCTTTGAATAAGGCGACTAATTTTGAGGAGTGGCGGGAGGCTCTGGCGGCAGGCCCTTTGCCTATGTTTAATGTGGGGTATGCAGATGGTGAGGGGAATGTGTTTTATGTGTATAACGGCCGTATTCCACAGCGCAATCCCAATTATGACTGGTCGCTTTACCTGCCCGGAAACACATCCGCAACATTGTGGACAACCTACCACGATTTTGATGAACTGCCCCAACTGCTTAATCCGCCATCCGGTTTCATCATCAACTCAAACAACGAACCATTCCAAACCACAACGGGCGACGGCAACCCCATCCCGGAAGATTTTCCGGCAGCAATGGGCATTGACGACGGCATGAGCAACCGGGCATTGATGGCTTTGGAACTGTTTGGCGGTGATGATGTCATTACCCAGGAAGAATTTTTGGCTTACAAATATAACCTGGCCTACCATCCGCAATCGCTTGTCGCCGCTTTTGTTGACCAGGTAGCAGCCATGTCGCCCCCCACAGATGCAGACCAGCGTGCAGTGTGGGAACAAATAGCAGGCTGGGATTTGCAAACCAATACGGAAAGCAGCGGCGCAACGGCCGCTTTGCTAACGCTTCATTTTGCCAAAAACGAGGAGGGTGTATCATTCAACTGGAGCAAACTGGTCGATGGTACGATTCCACAAGCCGCGGTTGAGAGGGCTATTGCAGAAACAACCGACCATTTGTTGACTTATTTTGGCAAAACGGCCGTTCCCTGGGGCGAAGTAAACCGGCTGCGGCGCGGCGATTTGGATTTGCCGGTGGCAGGCGGGCCAGATGTTTTGCATGCTATATACGGAGAGTTGGACGAAGACGGCCGTTTTCGGGGCACAGCCGGCGACTCATACATTATGATTGTCACCTGGGACAAAAACCAAAACGTCACCTCACAAAGCATCCACCAATACGGCAGTGCCACATTAGACGCATCTTCACCCCACTACGCCGACCAGGCCCCGATTTTTGTGCAAAGACAGCTAAAACCTGTCTGGTTCATCGAAGGCGACATCCGGCAAAATTTGTCACAGGCATACCGGCCAGGGGATGAGGATTAAAAATTGGAGATTGGAGATTGGAGATTAGAAACATGCAATTAAGTTCAGAAACAGTTTGGCAAGCATTGTCAAAAGAGATGTTTGGGGTTTTGGGGATGGTAACTGCCAAAGGAGAATCGCGGACAACTGGCGTTGTGTATGTCGTTGCCAACCGAAAGCTCTACATTGGCTCTCGGACAGATGCCTGGAAAGTTCGGCATGTGCAGCAAAACCCGCATGTGTCCATGACCGTTACCATCCATAAGCAAATTCCATTCATGCCATGGATTAAAATTCCGCCTGCAACGATTACATTTGCCGGGGATGCGGCCGTTTACAAACCGGCAGAAGTGGATGCACAAATTGTCAAGGCGCTATTTAGAGGGCTGGCAGAGGAAAAGGACGCATTGGCGCATACATCTATCATTGAAGTCACGCCAAAAGGGGATTTTCTTACCTATGGCGTGGGCGTCTCGCTGTTAACGATGCGAGACACAAAGAAGGCTCGCGGACGTGCCCCTGTGTCCTGATAACAAAGCGTGCAAATGTTAACGGCCGTAAACAGCCATACATTTGCACGCTTCTCATCTACTATGCAAAAACAGTAATTTTTCAAAAGCACAACAAACACTAAAAACGACCCGTAATAACCAACAAACCGAAGCCAATCATCAAAATATCCAGCAGAAGCAAAAAAGCCAAAATCAGGCGCTGCCCGGTAGTAAAATTACTCAGCGAAAAGGCAGCAAACCGGCCTTCACCAACTGCCACTTCTTCCATTTCCATATCACTGGAAACTGTCCCGGCTCGTGCGCTCTTATGCCTTAAATGAGCAAATTCATCATCATCTTCTTCCAGGCCAATAACAGGAGACACCTCCGGGCTGTCTGTTACGTCAAATTCATCAAAATTAAACGAATCGTCGTCTAAATTATCGGTACTCCAATCATCAAAATCGTTTGTCATGCGCTTTTCTCCTCAAATAAAAGATTAATGACTCATGGACTCAAAGTTGTGTTATCGCTTCAGGGTATGACACTATGTCAATTAGGCTACCGCTTATTGGGCTTGTTGTCAAAGGGTTTACGCTATTTGGGTGCGTTCAATTTTTGTGTATGACCAGAGAAAGTTAATCAAACCTGAGTTT
>CAZRIB010000166.1:0-8356 GCA_964600035.1 uncultured Ardenticatenaceae bacterium
AGCAATCATTCATGCCTTGCGTTTTACCAGCCGTTGAATTTCATTTTCAAATGCACGATTGGGTATAAAAGAGAGGTTGAGACGACGGATAACGGCCGTTCTCGCCGCCACATACGCTTCCAGCAGCGTTACCATATGCTGACGAATGTTTGCCGGGTTTGTACCGTAATTTGCTCGGAAAAGCGGATCATACGCGGCATCTTCTGGTGGTAGTACAGCCAGCAGCGTGGGCAGCGTGAAATGGAGCAGCTCCAGGTAGATGGTAAACGGTTTGTGGGTGTCACCGCGCAGCAGCAGCCGGAAAACGTCCATAAACATGACCCAAAAACGGTTGTCCAGCTCGGTGAGATCCTGGCTGGTAAGGTGGGGGCGGGGAAATGCAAGCCGCTGGCATTCTGCCTGAAATGTTTCTGCCCAATTGTTGTGGTCTTTCAAAATGCGAATGTCTTTGTCCCAGGGGTTTGGCTGGAGTGTGGCAAATGTTTCGAACCGAAAATCGAGCTTTGCGCCGTTGGCAAAAAGAGCGATGTGGAAGTACGGCCGTATATGGGCGGCATCAAACGACTTGACCGCTACATAAGGATTGACCGATTGCACAAAGTCACGGCGATGTTGCCAGGCGCGTTCCCGGCTGCTGTCATCTTCATAAACCAGGGCAATATCCATGTCTGAATAGGCATCTTCCTGTCTACGGCCGTAAGACCCCGACAAAAAACAGACCAAAACCGCATCATCTGCCAACACCCTTTGCTGCAGCCGAACCAGCGCCCGATCTTGTTCAAACATTGCGCAACCTCCAATCTCACCGAAAACAACCGAATAACGTCAAACTCCACACACTGGCAAAACCCAGTGCCAGCCCTGCAACAACCTGGGCTGGTGTGTGCCGTCGCAGGTAAAGCCGCACCCAAATAACAGAAGCGACGACTGGCAGCACAAACAGCGAAGCCTGCCATCCAAACACCAAATAAATTAATGTCATCGTCGCCATGATACCCGTGCTGTGCAGACTAATCAGCCACCAGATATTAATGATGCCCAAAGCAGCCAGTTCCACCACATTAAACAACGCCAGACAGCGCAGCAGTTCCGGCCCGTCAAATAAACTCAGCATTGTCCACGCCAGCCCTGCACAGAGTACAGCAGAGATGTAGGGCAAATGGCGCTCTTTGGTGTCGCTCATGTGCAGTTCTTTGATGCGGCCTGTTTTGAGCAGGTAAAGCACAAACAGGATGGGCAGCAGGGAGACGGAAATGCCATAAAGTGCCGCCCACCAGAAACCAGCCCAGCCGCCAACCTCTTTTAGACCAAACAGCAGGCCGACAACGGCAAACATGACCGGCGGGCTGACGACGTTGGAATAAATGCGGGCAAAACCAACTAACCCGATTCGATTTTTTGCAAGGAAATCACGAGGTGTTTTTTTCATGGCGAGGATTGGGAAATGGGGAATAAAAAGCAGGTGGCAAACAGTTGTAATGTGCTGCCACCTGCCGGGTTACATTTGTTTAGATCATGTACCTTCTTCCCAGGAGTTGAGGTAATCAACTTGTTCCGGGGTGAGGGTGTCAATTTCAATGCCCATTGATTTGAGCTTGAAGCTGGCAATTTGCTGGTCAATTTCTTCTGGTACGGTGTAAACGCGGTTTTCCAGTTTGCCTTCGTTGTCTACCAAATATTTGGCAGCAAGGGCTTGCCCGGCAAAGCTCATGTCCATGACGGAGGCGGGGTGGCCTTCGGCGGCGGCCAGGTTGATGAGTCGGCCTTCTCCCAGCAGGTTGAGTTTACGGCCGTCTTTCATGACAAACTGTTCCACAAACGGCCGTACCAAATTCGGGCCATCCACAGCCATTTCATACAGCGCCTTCTTGTTAATTTCCACATCAAAGTGACCGGAGTTTGCCAACAGTGCGCCATCCTTCATCACCTCAAAGTGATGTCTGTCCAGCACATGAATGTCACCCGTTGCACTCACAAAAATGTCACCAATCGGGGCGGCATCAATCATCTTCATCACACGGAAGCCATCCATCACTGCTTCCAGCGCCTTCAGCGGCTCCACTTCTGTGACAATGACGTTTGCGCCAAGGCCTTTTGCACGCATGGCAATACCCCGGCTGCACCAGCCATAGCCCGCCACTACAACAGTCTTACCCGCAATCAGGTAATTGGTAGCGCGAATAATACCATCCATGGTCGATTGGCCTGTGCCATAGCGATTGTCGAACAAATGCTTGGTCATGGCATCATTGACAGCCATCATTGGGAATTCCAGTGCGCCGTCTTTTGCCATTGCCCGCAGGCGGACAATACCGGTTGTGGTTTCTTCTGTGCCGCCAATGATGTATTTCATCGCATCGCGGCGGCTTCTGTGTACCGTGCTGGTAACATCAGAACCGTCATCCATGATGATGTTGGGTTTGTGGTCCAGCACAGCATTGATGTGTTTGAAATAGGTTTCGTTGTCTTCACCTTTGATGGCAAACACAGGGATTTCAAAGTGAGAAACCAGAGAGGCTGCCACATCATCTTGTGTGGACAGCGGGTTGCTGGCCGCCAAAACAACATCTGCGCCGCCTGCTTGCAGAGCTACCATCAAGTTGGCGGTTTCTGTGGTGACGTGCATGCAAGCACTCACCCGTTTACCCGCAAACGGCCGATCCTTGGCAAATTGCTTGGCAACATCTTTTAAGACAGGCATTTCAGTCGATGCCCATTCAATCCGGTGACGGCCACCGGTAGCCAGATCGATATTTTTAATATCAAAGTCCATGAAAATTCTCCTAGTGTTGATGATTCATGATTAAAGTTTGAGGCTTAAAGGCAGGAAATTTCCAATCCCCAAACTCCAATCCGTAAAATCGTTAATTGTTAATTAAAGCAAAACATCCAGCGCGCCGTCGTCATCAAAATGTTGGCGATAGCGTGCCACGAATTGTTGTGGGGTAAAGCGGTGGTTTTGTGTACCTAGCTGTTCCAGCACATAGGTGGCGGCCAATGCCCCCATGCGCCCGCAAACATCCCAGGGCAAACCAAGCTGCATACCGCGCATTAAACCGGCACGGTAGGCATCTCCGGCGCCTGTGGGGTCTTCAACGTGGGTGGGCGGGGCGACAGGAATATGGTGCTCGCTGCCTTCAACCAGCAAACGAGAGCCATTGGCTCCTAAAGTTACCAGAATGCCGTTGGCTTTGGCTTCTATCTCTTTGGCGGTTAATCCTGTTTTTTCCTGGATAAGCCGGTATTCGTATTCGTTGACGGTTAGCAGATGGCAGCCATCCAGGCCATTGCGTAGTTCTTCGCCGCTAAGACGGACGGTTTGTTGGCTGGGGTCGTAGATGTAGGGAATGCCTAACGCTTTGCATTCGTTGACGTAGGCGTTCATCGCTTCCGGGTCATTGGGGGAGATGATGGCCAGATCGGCGTCGGCGGCGTACT
Organism: uncultured Ardenticatenaceae bacterium; assembly: GCA_964600035.1. Classification (GTDB taxonomy): domain Bacteria; phylum Chloroflexota; class Anaerolineae; order Promineifilales; family Promineifilaceae; genus CAZRIB01. The sequence continues at coordinate 3,439 of CAZRIB010000166.1, forward strand.
GTTTGAATGTCAGTTCTTTGGCGTGTGCCATTGCGCCGGTGTAGAAGCTGGCAATCTGGTTTTGGTCCTGGTCGGTGTTGACAAAGAAGGAGGCGCAGTAGTCGCCGGGGATTTCGACGATGGCGCTGGTGTCTACGCCGTGTTGTTCCAAATAGGTGCGGTAGTCGCCAAAATCTTCGCCAGCAGTGGCCATAACAGTGGGACGGCCGTTTAGCAAGCCCATTGTGTAGGCAATGTTTGGGGCTGTTCCACCGCGCTGCCGTTTCATGGAATCAACCAAAAAGCTCAGGCTGACGGTATGAAGTTGGTCGGCGACCAGGGCATCTGTAAATTTGCCCGGAAAAGACATGAGGTAGTCGTAGGCAATGGATCCAGTAATGACAATTTTCATAGTGCTGCTCGTTGATTTACTTTTGTGGGGTGGATGGCTGCTGTAGGGGGCTGCTGTTTTTGTCGGTAACGGCCGTTTCCTTCAAAACCGGCGTTAGTCCCAGACGGTCACGCAGCATCGTCAGCAGCGCCCTCAACCCATCCTTTGTTGTAATCTTCTTTCCTTCCGCATACGTGCGCGGATTATAACTAATTGGAATTTCCAAAATGTCATGCCCGGACAGTAAAATTTTATCCGGCAGCTCAAAATCCAGGTTGAAGTCAGTCGTTGTTAAATTTAGAGACTTGGCAACGTCTGCACGCACCATTTTGGTGGCCGTTGCCACATCCGTCAGGTGGCCGCCAAAGAGCAAATTGGTCACAAACGTTAAAAAGCGTACCCCCAAATAAGCGTGGGCATACTCATACTTTACATCGCCACCCAGCACACGGGAGCCAAAGATGGCGGCGGCATGGGTTTCTTCGGCTTTTTGGCAAAAACGGGCATGTTCGGCTGGATCATATTCTTTGTCGGCATCCTGAATAATCATGTAATCGCCAGTCATGTTGGCGATGCCGGTACGAATGGACATGCCTTTGCCCATATTTTTTTCATGAAAAATGACTTTGATTTCCGGGTCTTTGATTTGCTGCAAAATTTCGCGTGTGCCGTCCGTTGAATAGTTGTCTACAACGATGATTTCTCGTTCCCAGTTTGCACCCAGGTCAACGGCTTGGGACGCAGCAATCACGTCTGCAATTGTTGCTTTTTCGTTGTAGCAGCAAATTATGACAGATAGCTTCATCACAATTCAAGCGTGGGCTTCCAGGGATGGTTGCCAGCACGCTTGCTCCTTTTGGTGGTTGTTTGGTTTTTCATTTTGGTGGGGGCTGGTAAGCCAAGCACACCGACAGGCGATTATAACACAGGGGGACGTTTCTCCAAGTCAGGGAACGGCCGTATTCGTTGCCGTAGGTGTTGCGGTGGGCAGCGGTGTGGTAGAGGGCGTGGGCGTTGGCGTACCCGTTGCTGTTGGTGATGCGGCTGTTGTTGGCGTGGGGGACGGTGTTGCTGTCGCCGGTAAGGTGGCTGTTGGCGTGGCTGACGGGGTGGCCGATGGGGTTGGCGGCGTTGTGGGCGTGGGCGTAGATGTGGAGGTGGGTGTAGAAGAGCCAACTGCTGTTGGGGAGGGCGTTGCCGTTGCTGTTGCAGAAGTTGTTGGGGTGGGTGTTGCCGTTGCTGTTGCAGAAACTGTTGGCGATGGAGTTGCGGTGGGCAACGTTGTTGCTGTGGGCAACGTTGTTGCTGTTGCTGTGGGTACGGCCGTTGCCGTATTCGTCGCCGTCGGTTGGGGGGGGATTGCCGTGGCCGTAGCCGTAGGCGTGGGCGTATGGGTTGCTGTGGGCAAAATAGTGTGTGGCAGCAAAATGCGTACACCGTAGCGCAGCCCGCCATTCCCCAGACAGTTCGCCATCACGATTTCATAAATTGTTGTGTTGGTTTTACGGGCCAGCGAAAAGAGCGTGTCGCCCGGCTGCACCAAATAACTCACCCAGCCAATGCCCCATCCACCTAACGGGCCGCATTGGGCAACTGGCGGCGATTCTTCTGCTGCCGGGACGTAGATAACTGTTCCGGCAGGGAGCATGTTGGGTGACAGGCAGTTTGCCTGTGTGATTTTGCTTTGGGATGTGCGGAACTGGACGGCTATGGTGGACAAGGTGTCACCATCCCGGACGGTGTAGGGCTGCCAGCCGGGCGGCGGCGAGCATTCTGGCAGAACGGCAACGGCCGTTGCTGTTGTTTGCGCATTGGGCGCGGCGGTCGATGCTGCTGTGGCCGAAGGACGCGGCGTGATGGTGGGGGGCAGTGTGGGGCGTACGGAGCTGCCGAATGAGATTGGCTGTGGGGTTGGCCGCAGGGTGATTTCCAGTCTGTCCAGCGGAGACATGAGCAGTGCCATGATAACGGCCGTTAACACCCCTGCCGCCACCAAAAAACTACTTGCCCAGCTTTCCCGCGTCCAACCCTGTTTCATGCACCACCCTCAGCGGCCACAGGGAACAGCAGTGTGAAATTCGTTCCTTTGCCAATGGCGCTGTCTACCCAAATTCTGCCGCCATTGGCTTCTACCAGCGAGCGCACAACAGCTAACCCGGCAGTGGTGTCGCTAACTCCGGGAACGAGTGGTTCTTCTGCATGAATGTGGGCTCTAAATACCCGCGCCAAATCGGCTGTGGGAATACCTGGCCCTTTGTCCTGAATCACTACCTGGAGATAAGGTGCTGTTGTTTTGGCCGTGCCATGTCCATTATTGCTGGCGAAGTTGTATTTTTGGGTCTGTGTGGTAATGATGACGTTTTCCCCTTCAGGCGTAACCTGGCAGGCGTTGGTAAGCAGCTGGGTCAGTATCTGGTTGAGTTCTGCCGGTTGCACATGAAGTAATGGCAGTTTTGGCTCAATGTTCAGGTCTAGCTGGATGTTTTTTAGTTGAATTTTGGTTTGTACCTGACTAACGGCCGTTTCGATGGCTTCTTGCAGGTCAACCAATTCTTCCAACTGAACATCGCCGTTGTCCGGTGTCGTTGTTAAGGTAACAAGCTGTTCCAGCAGCTCATTCATGCGTTCTGTGTTGGTTTTGACTTTTTGCAGAAATTCGCGCTGTTTTATGCCAAGCGCACCGGCTGATTCCTTGAGCAGTAAATCAGTATATCCGGCGATGGATGTCATGGGGGTGCGCAGTTCTTGAGCCAGTGCAATCAGAATGTCGTTTTCAGGGTCTTCTTGCTGTCGTTTTAGTGCCTGTTCCAGTTGTTGTATGCGTTCCTGGGCGGCCTCTAATTGGCCGGAATAGCGGGTAATGGTCATCATAACCCACTCTGTGCTTAGGCCTGCTTCCCCGGCGGAGGCCATTGCCATGGCTTCTTCGGCTTCAATGAGTGATTCGCGCAGCGCTTCTATCTCTGCCTGCAAGCGTGCTATTTCTTGATTTGGTTCGGTTTCTTCGTGAGCTTGCAAAGCTTGTGCCAAATCGTGGGCGCGTTGTAAGGCGGCGGCTTCTCTTGCTTCGGCCTGAACGAGGCGGGCATTGATGGTTTCTAATTGGTTGATGAGTTCGTCTCGCTCGGTTTCCAGGGCGATGAGTTTGCCGGAAACGGCCGTTTCCGCATCAGCTTGCATGGGCATGGGGGCAGTTGCCTCTGCCAAAACATGAACATGCATGCGGCAGTTTTCTACACTTAGCCCAATCAAGTCCGCCAAGGCCTTTACCAGCGCTTTGTGGGCAGGCCGCCATTTGCGCTGACTATTTGCCGCCGTCAGCACCAGTGCCCCCACGACTTGTTCGCCTGTTGTAGCGATGGGCTGAATCAGCATGGGGCCGCCTTTTGGCAGCTTCAATGTTTGATGCCAGGCATGGTACTGTCTCGCGCCAGGGCCATCCGGCAGCAGCTCTACAGATTCCCTTTGGGTGATAGCCGTTCGCAGAGCCAGTAAATCATCAAGTGGAAGCTGCCACTGCCGGGGTTTGTTTTGGCCGGGCTGGGGCAGGCTGCTGGTCAGGTGAACTTCGTCGCCGCCGCTGAGCAGGGCAATGCCCACAAAGCGGTTTGGCAGCAGCCGGTTCACCAAAACAACACTTTCCCGGGTAATATCCTGTTTATCAAGCGAGGAAAAAACGGGCTGAATGAGCGGCAGGATATTGGCCAACACCTGTGGGTCAGTGGCGGCGGTGGGGTCGGCAATGATGGGAGAAAGTGAGGCGCGGTAGGCAACGGCCGTCCACAGGGGCAAAACGGCAAGCTGTCCCAAACGTATCCAGTACGGAATGGCACTCGTTGTTGGAATCAGTTCCGGGTAATTCCAGAAGTGGGCAACATGCGCCAGAAGCAGCAAAAATATGGTCAGTGTGTTCAGCGGCGGATAACGCCTGTCGGCAATTGTTTTCAACAGACCGACGGCAAGAATGACCATTTGCGCCAGCCCCCAAATGGTAGCCTGTACCGTGCTGTTATATGACTGTCCTGTTCCCACTTGGGTTATCCAGTCTTGGGTAAAGAAGATGTACATGACGATGACCACCATCACGCCCAAACCGGCAAGGGCGTTGCCGATGGGCGGCCATCGTCTGGAAGGTGGTGACAGTGCCCAAACCAGTAAAACGGCCGTTATGGTGTGTACAGCCTGTTCCAATGGGGGCAGTATGCCAGCGCCTACAGCCGCATTGCTGCTCACAATCAGGCTGACCAGCAGCCACACAAGCCGGATGGCGAAAACGCCGGCGCTGGCCCAAATAGATCGCTTGGCCAGGTCGTTATCCGGGTCGCGCTGCCAAATGCCCCAGGAAATGGCAAACACGGCTTGAATGGCAAGCAGTGTTACCAGATGGTAAACAAGATTTCCTGGGGCATCGTTTAGAAGTTGGGTTATTTGTTGGAGTAAATTCATGCCTGGGTATGGGCTGCCAATACAAATTCGTTACGACACACTTTATGTTATGTCTTGCATTATAACAGTAAGCGCCAGACCTGTCAGCCGGTTGGTTGTTTG
>CAZRIB010000167.1:0-5321 GCA_964600035.1 uncultured Ardenticatenaceae bacterium
CGCTGTCGCCGCCAATCTCGTTGGCATTGGCGCTGTTGACATAAACACCGCTGCCGCTGTTGCCCAATGCCGCTGTGCCGCTGGCATCCAGCCCAATGAGGTTGCCCCAAATTTGGTTGCTGCCATCACCAGCATCAATTTCAATGCCGTGCATACCATTGGCAGAGATCACGTTGGCCGCCAGTCCCACTGTGCCGCCGATGCGGTTTGTGCCGCCGCCGCTGAGGTAAATGCCGGAGTCAGTGTTACCGGCGGCGGTTGTGCCGTCGCCAGCCACGCCAATGTAGTTACCCTGCACTTTGTTGAGGGTGGCGGTGTTTCCAAGACGGATTCCCCAACGGCCGTTTAGCGTCACCACATTCCGATCAGCATGCGTCAGGCCACCAATCTGGTTGCTGTTGCCATTGACATTAATCCCCTGAAAGTTGTTATGCAGCGAATTACAGGCAATCACATTACTGTCGCCGTCCACCTGAATACCATCACCGGAGAAATTGCGAATTTCAAAGCCGCGAATGGTGCTGCCAGCCGCCGAACCGGCCAAAACCAACCCATCACCGGGCGCATTTGTACCATCCAGAATCAGGCGATGAGCAGCGGCACTGCTGCCTGTGGGACAAGAAGCACCCGCCATTGTGGAAGCATCCATGATAATTGGCGTGGTAATTGTCGGCAGCGGGCTGCTGGGCTGAATGACCCGGTCAAGCAGAACTGCACCAAAGCTGAAAGTGATGGTGTGCGGGCCGCCGCCCAAGGCATTCACTTCCTCAATGGCGGCGCGCAAGGTGCACACGCCTGGACCGGAACTCACACAAAGGCCGTCGCCGGGATTGCTGTCGCCAAAATCCTGGGTTGAGTCCACCGCAAAGGTCGCGTCCGACACCTGGCGGCAGTTGCCAAATTCAGACGTACTGCCATCGGGGGCCGTGACCAGTGTCACCAGGTAACTGCCCAGCGGCGGCGCAGGCGACAACACTTCATCGTAGTTGAACACACCGCCAGAGACGTTCGCCGCCAGAATGAGCCGGGCGATGTTGCTGCCTCCCTCACCAAAGCCGGATTCGTCGCAGGTATCGCGCTGGTAAATGGCAATTTGGTAGAGGCCGTCGGGGCCATTGAGTACGCCCTGAACACGGCCGTTTGGTTCAGCCGAGGTCAGCGTCATGTGATTCTGCAAGCCATTGGGGCCGGTATCGGCATCGCTGCCGTCATTGGGGGTCACTTCGCCCACCACTTCGCCGCTGCCATACAGGTCAATGCCCAGCCCGCCATTGTTATCAATGACATTGTAACGCAGGTCATTGCCGGTGCTGGTAGTTGAACCGGTATTTTTAACGGCAATACCATTTAGCCCATTATGGGCAATGATATTTTCTGCGCCGGACTGCCCCACACGGTTGTCAACCGCGCCATCCAGCAAAACACCATTTCCCTCATTCCCCAACGGCGTACTGCCATCGGCGGCCACGCCAATGTAGTTCCCCTGGACAACAGTGTTGCTGCCAATGAGCCAGATACCGGCGGAACCGTTACCGGAGATGATGTTGCGATCTGCGGGCAAGGTTGTGCCGCCGATCGTGCTGTCGTTTCCCATCAGCAAAATGCCAGAGTATGTATTACCCAATGCCGTGCTGCCGACGGCTGATGTGCCGATTTTGTTGCCCTGGACGGTGTGGGAATTGCCCACCAGCACCAGACCGTAAATGCCGTTATCGGCCAGGACGTTACCGGTGACGGTGGCGAAATTACCGGTTACTTCAATGCCATTCCCGCCATTCCCTCTGCCCAGTGTACCGGTGGCATCGGTCCCCACCAGATTGTCTATGATTTGCACGCTGTTTTCCTCTGCCCAAATGCCTTCGTAGCCATTGGCAGAAACGACATTACCGCGCACAATGGCGAAAACGCCGTCACCAATTTCCACGCCGTTTTCGCCATTGCCGCGCGCCAGTGTGCCGGTTTTGTCCAGCCCAATGTAGTTGCCTTCAATCAAGGTGCTGTCACCGGTGGTACGAATGCCGTCGGTGGTGTTGCCACTGATGACGTTGCGGTCTACCACGTTGGGGCCGCCAATGGTGTTGTTATCGGCCGTGCGTGTCCAAACATTGACACCGATTAAGTTACCGGCTGTGGCGCTGCCATCTCTCAGGCCGATGTGGTTGCAGACGATGGTGTGGTCATCCGTCCAGTTGATCAAAATGCCGCTGCCGGGAAAGTTGATGATGTTCAGGCCGCGAATGGTGGAGCCATTGCTGTTGGTGTTGTTGAACGGATTGTTTTCGTCTTCAAAGTAGCCAAGAATCAAGCCTTTTTTGTCGCCGGAGAGGTTACGGCCGTCCAGCGTCACCGGCAGGTTGGCGGGGTCATTGGCCGTCGGGCAGTTCCCCCCCGTTCCCGTCACGCCGTCAATCTCCACCGGCCGCGTAATTTCCGGCAGCTCGGAGTTGGGTTCAATCGTCATGCCATTGGGGTACAGCGACAAATCAAAGCGGATGATGTCGCTGCCCGCAGTGGCGTTGGCTACCAAAATCGCCTGCCGCAAGGAGCAGTCGTTGGGGACACCGGTTATGCAGGTGGCATTGGGCAGGTACGTACTGCTGTCGCCGTCGTTGTCCACTTCCAGCACAGCGGCAATGGCGTTTGGGGCTTCTGCCTGGGCTGAAACCAATGTCGCCCCTATGAGTATCAAGGCGCAAAGGGTGAATAAAACCCCGGCGCCGCTTGTGGCAAGCCGCCAGAGCTGCTTTGCCTTTCCATTTAATGTGACTCGTGTCTTGTTCATGTTCACCTTCCTTTGGTTGTTCGTTACTGCAAAAATTGATCGCTTTTTGTAAAGATTGGTTCAATCTTCAAGATTGAACCAATCTGTTGTATTAGGGCATGGCCGTGACTGCTGTCCCGAATGAAGGTCTCAGCCTGCTGGAAGTGGATGGTGCGGGGATGCTCCGGGAAACGGCCGTTTTCCGAACCACACCAGCCACACCATCAGCCAAATAATCAGTGATATGGCTTACCACTTGCTGGCAGCTCAGACCGCGGCGATGGCCGAGGCGGCTGGTTGACACAAAGCGAGTGCCAGCCCAATTGCGGGCGATTTCTTCGCCAACCGCGTGGGGAATCAGTCGATCATTTTGATCATGAATGACCAGGCCGGGACGGGAGAAAGTACGTACAGCAGCGACAGTACTGCAATCCTCAAAGGACAGTCCGAGGCGCTGGCGAACCAGTTCTTGCAGCCGCTCTTTCCGTGCCGGTGTCAACTGGGCCACAGCGGCAAAGATGTCCAGATGCTGTGCCAAATCGCGCATGGGGGAGAGAAACACCAGTTTGTCGGGCATCAGCTCAGGGTGGCGGGAGAGCATAACGGCCGTTGCGGCCGCACCGAACGAGTGGGCGACAATGCCGTGAAACGACCCATGCTGCTCAATCATGGCACGAATGGCTTCGCCGACATCTTGCAGATGGGTGTTGGCCTGCGGCGACATACCGTGACCCGGGGCATCCAGTGCAAAAATACGGCAGCCGTGTGCCAGCAGTGCTTTGATCAGGGGGGACATCCGTCCGGTGTGGCTTTCCCAACCGTGCACGACCAGAATGGCGGGGCCGTCACCGTCCCAGCACCAGCCGGTTAGTGTCTGGTTGTTGTGCTGCACAGCCAACCGGGTAGCTCCAGCAGGCAGACGGGACGTGTAACGGCCGTTTTTCTTGCGACGGGGAGCCACAAATTTAGCCAGCATCAACCGGGATGTTACTTGTGGCATAAGCTGATCCAGCCCGTTCATGGCAGCCACAAATAACCGCAGCGGCCAGGTTAAATGCTTGACATCTGATTTGAAACTGCTGTTTGTGTTTTGTTGTTTATTCACGTTACACCTACTTTGTTTGATTGAACTTTTTACCAATACAGTGGTTCATGTGGTGCGGGTTGGAGCCTAAAAGCAGCAGCGTGCTGTCTGGTTCCGGGTTCCAACCCGCATTGAACATGAACTGTTTTTAGTGTATGGGGAGAAAGGCGCAGGGCTGTCCCGGAAAACGGCCGTTTTGTCCTGTTTTGTCTGGCAGGGGATGGTTGAGGAGGGAGAATGAAGCAATAAAAAAAGCACGGCCAGAAGAGAACGGCCGTGCCTTATTCACATTTTCAAGATTGGTTCAATTTCTAAGATTGGTTCAATCTCCAAGATTGAACCAATCTAAACCAATCTGCCACACTTAATCGCGGCCAAACACACCCGGATCGGCCGTCAGCGATTTGACGCTGCCTTCAAAAAAAGCATTATTCGCCGGTGAATAACCAAAATAAATGGTTGTCTCATCCAGGTTAATAAAGAGGCCGCTGCCCAAATTGGCCGGAATACCGGGATTGGTGACCCCATTGGCCGTGAACAACGTCCGATAAGCGCCATTCGGGCGAATTTCAAGCTCGCCCCGCAAATCGTACGGCGCGGTCTGTGCGAATGCACTGCTGCGTGTTTCTGCTCCATCTACGCGCAGCAACTGCTCGGCCTGTGTGGCGCTTGTGCGGGCCAGGCCATATTGCATGCTGGGGTGATAGAAAACGGGCTGTACGGCCGTACCGCTGCCCCCCACCACCATCTGCCCTTCCACAAATGGCTTGCGGGCCAGCACAGTCGTTGGTGTGGTAAGCGCACCATTACTGACTGCCTCAAATTTGTCTGCCATATTGGGCAGGGTACAGCTAATAAATTCCTGGCCGGTAAAAACGGCCGTTTCGTTAGCCACCTGCAAATTGCCATTGACGGTGCAGTCCAATTCTTCCGTTTGTGAGGTAACGAGATAGGGGCTGCCGTTTGCTGGCACAGCCCAGATTTGCGTGGTTAGCTCAACAGTTGGCTGGTCGTTGGGAAAAGTGAGGGTAAGCAGCCAGTGACCGGCCAATGTGCTGCCGGAAGCGTGGGCTGTACCCGCCGCCAGCAGGCAAAAGCCAATCATGGCCGACAGCATGACGGCCGTTTTCCGCCAAATGTTTGCGTTCTTGGGTTGGTTTGTGTTCATGTTCATTCTCCGTAAAAATATGGTATTCAGATTGGTTCAATCTGACAGATTGAACCAATCTGGCCAGGTTAAAAATAACTGCTTACCTGCATGTTGCCTGCCTGCTTGCTTCAGAAAAAGGGAAAGCTGAGAGTGATACCATTCTATGGGAAGGCAATAAGCCTGGGTGTATCCCATTTCACCTTTTTGTGATTGGCAACCATACATCCGCAGTAAATATACGGGCAAAATTGTGGAAACGGCCGTTTCGTCACCCACCATCTGGCAATATGATAAAGAACATTCACACAAACCCCGTCCCGATTTTG
>CAZRIB010000167.1:5421-8351 GCA_964600035.1 uncultured Ardenticatenaceae bacterium
CCCACCATCTGGCAATATGATAAAGAACATTCACACAAACCCCGTCCCGATTTTGACCCCATTTGTCCCGAAAACAACAAAACCAAAGGCCAACCCATGACCACAGCACCCACCAGCGAACAATATTACGAACAAATCCGCCTGGCACTCAACAACTTTGACAACCCCGACTGGCTGGGGCGCGAATCACCGCTGGCCGCCCCCTACTTTCTGGGCAGCCGCATTGACATTGCCAACCTCTCTGCACACGGGCGGGGTGAAGCACTGCGCGAAGCCCTGCTGCAAGCCGCCAACACTTTGTGGGACGGGCCACTGCCCGCCACTCGGGACGCTTTAGAAGAGGCCGTCAATGAAGAGCGCCGCCAAATGGGGAACAAGGGGCCGCGTTACGCCTTCCTGCTGCTGGAACTGCGTTACTTTCGCCGCTATTTCCGCCCGCTTTTGTTCCCCAAGGTCAGCCGGGAAGCCGACATTCGTGAATATCTGGGCGTGGGACGCGGCCCCTATTTCAACCATCTCAAGACGGCGCGGCAGCTTCTGGGGGATGCGCTGCTGTCATTGGCGCGGCCAGTGGTGCGGTTGGAACGACCGTTACAAAACCGGCACACACTCGTAGGGCGAGACCCCGTCAAACAACAAATCCTGGCCGACCTGACCGCAGGAAAAGCCGTCACCCTGACCGGCCCCAGCGGCATTGGCAAAACATCCCTGGCGGCTGAAGTGGCGCAAAGTTGGGAGAATACGGCCGTATTCTGGTACACCCTGCGCCCCACCCTCAACGACCAAATCGACAGCCTGCTCTTTGCCCTCGGCAACTTCTGCCACCAGCACGGCGCATCCAGCCTGTGGCGGCAGCTCGTCGCCGATGGCGGCAAAATCGAAAACCGCAGCATCGCCCTGGGGCATTTACGCGCCGACCTGCACGCCATGCCCCAAACCCCGCTCCTCTGCCTGGATGAACTGGACAGCCTGCAAAGCCAGCCAGAAGAGATGACCAGCCAGCAAAAAGCATGGATTGAACTGCTGAGCGGCCTGCATCACCACTGCCCGCTTCTCTTCATCGGCCAACAGCGTGTCTTGCCCACCGACCACCTTTACCAACTGGACAGCCTGCTGCTTGAGGACGTACAAACATTGCTAAAAAGCATGGGCAAGCCAGCGCAACCACAAGAATTACAGCGTTTACAGCAGTACACCGGCGGTAATCCCCGCCTGCTGCAGCTTTGTCTGACACTGCTTGGCGACATGTCTATCAATGAATTGATTGCCCAACTGCCGGAAGAACCGATGCTGCATCTAATTTTTGAGCGATTGTGGCAGCGGCTGTCCCCACAGGCGCGGGCTGCCATCCAGCAGCTTGCTGTGTTTACCAGCCCTGCCCCGCTGGACAGTTGGCCGGAAGCAGAGCAGGCCGTTCTGACCCACCTCGCCGATCAGCATATCACCTTTTTGGACAGTGCGGGCGGGGTGACGCTGCTGCCCCTTTACCGGGATATTGTTTATAACGACCGCCAGCGCCTACCAGCCGAGTTGGCCGATGCCTGCCACTTGCAGGCGGCGGTGTGGCGAGCGGAACGGGCGGAAATGACGGCGGCAGCTTATCATCTGATTGCGGCGGGAGAAGTGGAAACGGCCGTTTCCCTCTGGTTTGATGCCCGCCAGCGCGAAATTCGCCGTGGGCAGGGAGCGGCAGCCCTGCAATTGTTTGCCCAGGTGTCCCCACGCCGCCTGCCCGCAGAAAGCCGCGAAAAATTGGCCTTGATTCGTGCCGAACTGTATCAACTGCTCGGCCAGCCAAATGAAGGTCTACGCGAATTAGCCGCCCCTACCTGGCAAACCGATGACATTCGCCGCATGGAAGCCCACCGGCTCAAGGGAAAGCTGCAATACGAAATTGGCGACCTCGATGGCGCACTGTCTACCTATGAGCAATCCTTCCGCCATGTTTCCCGCCTGCTGCGCGAACAGGCCCATCTCAGCCAACTGCGCGGGCTTGTTTTTGTGCGGGAGCGCACGCTGGATGAAGCATGGCAGGCCGCGCTGGAAGCCCATTACCACGCCCGGCGGCTGATGGCCGGTGTGCTTGATGAAAAAGGGGAGTTTGAAACGGCCGTTGCCCACTATCAGGCCAGCAAAGAAATCGCCGAACAGCTAGACGACCCTGTTCTGCTGGCACGCATCCAATACGACCTGGCCATCCTCCACGCCCGCCAGGGCAACCATGAAACAGCTCTAGCCTACGCCGAGCAAGCCCGGCTAAGCTACCAGCAAATTGGCGACCGTTTTAGCCAGGAAAAACTGAACACCTTTTTGATGGCGCTCTACCTCAACATGAAGGTTTTTGACAAGGTGGTGGCCATTGGTGAGCCAACCCTGCGCTACTTTCAGCAAGCCCGGCTGGACTATTGGACATCCATCGCCGCGGCCAATATCGCCGAAGCGCAATATGAGCTGGGAAATTTCCCCCAGGCCGAGGAACGGGTGCGGCAGGTGCTGGCGCTGGAGGAACGCCACACATACCCGTATGCGCTGTACACAATGGGGCTAATCCTGCGCGCCAAAGGACAGTTAGCCGAATCGGCGGCCTGGCTGGACAAAGCCCTAAACGTAGCACAGCAAAATCAGGATACCTACCTGGAAGCCTACGTCTGGCAGGCGCTGGGGCAAACCCACGCCGCCGCGCAGCAGGCCGCAGATGCCCGGCAGTCATACGAGAAGGCCATTGCCTTGTTTACGGAAATGGGAATTGAGGCAGAAGCCGCAAAGACGAAGGCGATGTTTGGATTGTTGGCTGCTGCTGCCTGAAGATTCTGGCAAGGCAAAAGTGATTCCACCGAAAAAAGGTTGATTTCACCGCAGAGACGCAGAGAACACGGAGTTTTTTCTCTGGTAACTTCTAAATCTTTGCGTCCTTTGCGCCTTGTATATTG
>CAZRIB010000168.1:0-8321 GCA_964600035.1 uncultured Ardenticatenaceae bacterium
GCGGCCAAATTTTGGGTGATAGGTTGGGTCTGGTTAAAGACGGCGCTGCCCGCCACCAAAATATTTGCGCCAGCCCGAACGACTTCGGCAATGTTGTGGGCCTTGATGCCGCCGTCTACCTCGATGGGGGTGTGCAGGTTTTGGCCGGTGAGCATTTGGCGCAGGCGCTGGATTTTGGCGGTGCTGGTTGGGATGTAGCTTTGTCCGCCAAAACCGGGATTGACTGACATGATGAGGAAGAGGTCGGGGTAGGGGAGAATTTCTTCCAGTGTGGTGAGGGGGGTGGCCGGGTTGAGGGCGACGCCCGCTTGTTTGCCCAGCTCGTGAATGGTCTGGATGGTGCGGTGCAGGTGTACGGCCGTTTCCACATGCACTGTCAAAATATCGGCACCAGCCTGGGCAAATGCCGCCAGATATTGCTCTGGCCGCTCAATCATTAGGTGCACATCCAAAATAGCGTTGTATTGGCTGGCTAACGGCCGTAACGCCTGTACCACCAGCGGCCCAATGGTGATATTGGGCACAAAATGACCGTCCATCACATCGACATGGATATATTTCACGCCAGCTTCCAGCGTCTCCTGAACCTGCTCGCCCAGCCGGGTGAAATCGGCAGAAAGAATACTTGGTGCGATAAAAAGTTGACTCATGTTAACTTTAACTCTCTTTTGGTTGGAATTGTTATTTTGTTAATTACTATGCGCATTTTTCTTCGATAAAAATGCCTTCTTGCAGATGAAAATAGTGCTCGCCGTTTTCTGTGGTGGGGTGGAGAAATACGGCCGTTTCCGCGGGTGCGTGTTTTAGCAAAGCCAGCAGAAAGCGCTGCGTGTGGGGGTTGTGGCGTTTGGCCCAAAAAGAAAAAGGCATCCGCTTTTCCAGCGTTTCAGCATGAACGTGGCACAATCCGGCTTGGGTAAAGGTTTCCAGCCAGCCGTCAAACGAGAGACAGCAGTGGTGGCTGGGGTCGCGCAATTTTTCAAAGGCGTTGACGTAATCGCCGGCACTGCCGTCTGGCACGATGTTGTCAACGACGGCCAGAATGCCCTTGGGTTTGAGAACGCGCACGGCTTCCTGCACAAAGCGTGGGATGTCGGCAAAGTGGTGGGGGGCGATGCGGCAGGTCACCAGATGGAATGTGTTGTCGGGGTAGGGCAGGTTTTCGGCATCGGCGTACTGCACGGTGAAATTGGTTAGCCCGCGTGTGACGGCTTCTTGCTGTGCCAGGGTGAGCATCTCCGGTGTGATGTCTGTGGCGTGAACGTGGGCAACGTGGGGGGCGAATGTCCATGCAGTGAAGCCAACGGCCGTTGCAATATCCAGCATCTGCCAGTGAGGTTGGGGCTGCACCAGCGCCAGCAGCCTTTCCAGACTGGCCCCTTTGCGATGGGTGGCGCTGTGGACGTAAGCGGCGGCGTTTTGACCAAATTGTGATTGAATTTCAGATTTGTCGCTCATAGGTACACCATTGGTGGTAATTGAAGATTAATGGATTAAGGATTAAAGATTAAAGCGGCGGGACGCTTCAATCTTCAATCTTTAATCATGACTCTGTTAACAATAATCATTCCATACTCAAGGCGTGTCGGCAAGGCGGCGGGTAAGGGCAAAGGCGGCCGCGGCCAGTCCCAGCAGGATGAGGGCGGTGGTGAAGGTGGCGCGTAAATTTTGCTCCAGTGCACCATAGACCAGCAGGGGCATGGTTTGGGTGCGTCCTTGCAGGTTGCCGGCAAACAGAATGGTGGCTCCAAATTCGCCCAGCGCTCTGGCCCAGCTAAGGATGAGGCCGTTGAGCAGGGCGCGGCTGCTTTGGGGCAGTATGACCTGCCAGAAGATGCGCCATTGGCTGGCTCCGTCTACGGCCGCTGCCTCTTCATATGCTTTGGGCAGGGTGGCAAAGCGGCTTTGGGCGGCGCGTATGTAGAAGGGGGCGGAGACGAATAATTGTGCCAGAATAACGGCCGTTACGGTGAAAGGGATGGTCACATTGGCGTTGGCCAGCATCTGCCCGATGAGACCCCGTCGCCCAAAGGTGGAAAGCAAGGCCAGCCCGGCAACAACGGGGGGCATGACGACGGGCATTTCGATGAAGATGGACAGCAGACGTTTGGCGGGGAAGTTGTGGCGTGCCATGATGTAGGCCAATGGTGTACCCAGCAGAATGATGAGCAGGACGGTTACGGCCGTTGTGCCTAAACTGAGCAATACGGCCGTACTGATTGACAGGCTGGTTGTGGTGGTGTCGCCTTCCAGGGTGACGGCCCGCCAGATAAGCGCAAAAAGAGGAATGATAAAGAAGGCCGCCATCAGTGCCGCCAGCGAAACGGCCGTGAATGTGGGGATGCGTGCCATCCAACTAAGCAGATTTATTTTGGAAAGGTGTGTGTTCCTTATCATGGTTGTTTGTGGAGGCTATTCGTTAAAAGTGGTAATGGGGCGGGGCGCAAAGTGCCACTTTGCCAGGATTTGCTGGCCGCTTTCGCTGAGAACAAAGGCGATGAATTGTTGTGCCAGTTGGGGGTTGGCTGTATCTGCCAGGGGAGCGATGGGGTAAACGGCCGTTACATTTTGTGTGGATGGAATGGTGATCTGCTGCACCTGGGGGGCGATGTCTGGTGTGATGTCTGTTTTATACACCAGGGCGGCATCGGCTTCGCCCAGCGCAACTTTGGCTGTTAGCTGGCGCACGTTATTTTCTTCCGAGACGACGTTGGCATAAAAGTGGCGCTGTAAGTCTGGGGATAAGGTGGCTATGACGGCATCGGTGTATTGGCGGATGGGAACGCCGGATGCGGCCAGGACAATTTGCACACCGGGACGCGCCAGGTCGGTGAGGGTGTGAATGTCGGCGGGGTTGTCGGCGGGGGTGATGATGGCCAGTTGGTTGGCGGCAAAGAGGGAGATGGCGTTGTTTTGAATACGGCCGTTTTCCGCCACACGCGCCATTTGTGCCATGTCCGCCGCAGCAAAGAGATCGGCTTCAGCCCCTTCAATTAACTGCGCGGCCAACTGTGATGATCCAGCAAAGTTCAAGACGACCTGTGTGCCAGGATGCTGATCTTCAAAGGCTTGGGCTAATTCTCCAAACACATCCGTTAAAGAAGAAGCCGCAAAAATTGTCACTGTTTGCGCCGGGGGCGGGGTGGGGGAACTGCTTTGGCAGCCAATCAGCACGCCCGCCAATAAAATTATGGTTAACCACTTTGCATGCATATGGGTGATACACTTCCTTCAGTTTTTATGTAGCAATTTTTATGTAGGACGCAGATTAACATGGATGAGACGGTGCATTGCCGGGCATTGAAATGGCCCTGCTGCAAATTAGAAACCCGTTGAAACGGGTTAATAATGGCTTTTTGCAGCCGTTTTAGTACGTTTTAACGTACTTTTGGTTCTAGCCAATGATTTCAATCATTGGTAATAGGCAAACCACGATTTAATGCGGTCGCACCATTTGTGTAAATCCGTGTCCCATCCCTGGTTTTTAATAATGTGTCGGGTTACCAGATGAATGCTCATTGTTTGTGTAACAGGGGGTATTTAGCCTAATCGGGGAAGAAAAGCAAATTTGAGGGGGCATAAAAAAAGACGGCTCGGAAACGGCCGTCTTTTGTGAGTGGGGCAGGGGATTACTGTTTATTTGCCTCTGGTGTTGATTTTGAAGGGGGCATAAAGCGGGCAGAAGCTGACAACGCTGGTCAGCAGGAAAATGACCGCCAGTATACCCAAAATGAGGGCTGTTGTGCCGGAAATGACATTGGTGAAGTACAGCACAGCAATGACAACAGCTAACAGCACCCGAATACCCCGATCGATGTTACCCATATTCTTGGTCATGACAAAACTCCTTCCTTAAGATGATGTAATAAGTTGAATAAGCCAGACAAGGCCAGCCACAAATGAAAGGCAGAGGATGCAAACAGCAATAAGTTTGATGGTTAGCTGCACTTTCTTGTTCATGGCGGTTGGCCTTTACTGTCCATTAGACGGAAGGGGTGCCAAAAGGTTACACATTATTTTTGGGAATCGGTTGGTTTGCCTAAAAATGCATCCTGGAGCTGTTGAAACAGGCGTTGGCGGCGGGCGGCCGGAATGGTGCGTTTGCCTTGTTCCCGAAAAAGGAAAATGGTTTGCTGGGTGGTGTCCAGGACAATCCGGCAGTTTTGGCAGGTGGCCAGGTGCTCCTGGGCTTCGGCCGTTAATGGCTCGTCCAAATTGTTGTCAATGTAGTCGGATAGATATTGTAGAAGCGTTTCGCAATCCATGGGTTTGTTCCTCAAGCAGCGGCAAAAGCCTCTGCCAATTTTTCCCGCAGAAAGAGGCGGGCACGGTGAAGGCGTACTTTGACGTTGGCTTCTGTCAGTCCGGTAATGCGGGCTGTTTCGGCCGTAGACAGTCCTTCAACTTCTCGCAGTAAGAAAATGGCGCGTAAATTGTCGGGTAGGGCGGTGATGGCCTGATGGAGTACGGCCGTTTCCTCTGCTTGCTGCATGATCTTTTCCGGCCATTGTCCCCAATCGGTCAATTCCTTTGGTGTTATGTCAATATCGTCCAGCTCTATACTGGGCTGTCTTTGGCGCAAAATGTCCATTACCAGATTGTAGGTGACGCGGTAGAGCCATGTTCCTAAACGGGAACGGCCGTCAAATGAATCCAGTTTCGTAATCAGGCGCAAAAAGGCTTCCTGCACCACACTTTCTGCTTCATCTTCATCATGCAGCAGGCCAACAGCTAAACGGAACAGTTTGTCGGCGTGTTGTTCGAATACGGCCGTAAACGCATCCGGGTCACGTTGGCGTAATCCAGCCAGCAAAATTTCTTCATTCAGCATACAGTCAATCCTTCTGTTAGACGTAAAAGAGTGTACCGGGTTACATTGCAGTTGGGTAGGGGTGAAGTTGTTATTGGGTGTTGGTTATTGGAGTTGTTAATTGCTATACGACACGACATAAAGCAAACGGCCATGTTTGGGTGTTATTTGGTTGCGTGTTGATTAATATGCGAAAAATACCATAATCAATTTTCAATATCCGTTTCCAAGCGGTAGTTCATACTGGCAACTGAATACTGAACACTGGTTACTGAACACGCGGATCAGGTGTTGTTTCAAAAACAGGGTGGGGCGTGCTGGCATGTGAAATTCTTGACAATCTCATTCGTGAGGTGTAACATCATAAATAACTGACCGGTCAGTTATTTATGATGAGTGAGCTGCTATGCCAAAACCAGATGTAAGTGAAGAAAGAACTGCGCAAATTATTGAAGCGGCCGTTACGGCTTTTTCCCGGCTGGGGTTTGATAAAACGCGCATGGATGATATTGCGCAGGAAGCCGGGTTGAGCAAGGGGACGTTGTACCTGTATTTCAACAGCAAGGATGAAATTATTACGGCCGTTTTAGACCAGTTTTTGAGCGAAGAAATGGCCGATTTTGCCGCGCATTTGGCCGATCCGCTTCCGGTTTCTGAAAAATTGCGCGGCATCATCTTGCAAATGATGGCCGACACAGAAACGATGATGTCGCAATATTTGAGTGTGTGGCTGGAGTTTTATGCGGTCGCTTCCCGCGAGGGCGTACTGCGGACAAAAATGCAGCAATTTATGCAGCAGTTTGTGTCGTTGTTTGCGGCGCTGCTGCAAGAGGGGGTGGACAAGGGGGAGTTTCGGCCGGTTGTTGTGCAAGATGTGGCTTTGGTGATGATGGCCCAGCTTGAGGGTTTTTTGCTGCTTTGGGCTGTGGATCCGGCGGCGATTAATTTGATGGCGGCTACGGAAACGGCCGTTGACTTGATGCTTTATGGGCTGCGAAACCGGCAAGATATTTCCGGAAATTAGCATGACGCCGCCTGCTTAAATCATCAATCGTTGTTCATTAATCTTTTTTTGGGAGGGCAATTGTTATGAACATTTTGCTTGTACTTGTTTTTACGGTGATTGTTGGCGTGATTGTGGGCGCGGCGGCCGGTCCCATCTGGAAGGGGGATCGCCCCATAGGTGTGGCTGGTGATTATGTGGTGGCAGTGGTTGCGGCCGTTGCCACAGGTCTGCTGGATTATTACGTCATTCCCGCAATGGGCTTTAGCCAGACGATGGTCTATTTGGGTATTGCCATTGAACCAGCTTTGATGGCGCTTGTTGTGTTGTGGTTGGTACGAAAAGCAAAGCAGTAAAGGGCTATGACTGAAACCATTATTCAAACGCAAGGGCTGACGCGTGATTTCAAAAAGGTGCGGGCAGTTGATTCGCTGGATTTGGCGATTGATCGCGGCGAGCTGTTTGGGTTGATAGGGCCGGATGGCGCCGGAAAAACAACAACGCTGCGGCTGTTGTCTGGTTTGTTAACGCCAACGGAAGGAACGGCCGTTGTTGCCGGGCACGATCTGGGCAAAGAAGCAGAAGCCATCAAGCCCAAAATTGGGTACATGGCGCAGCGTTTCAGCCTTTACGGCGAAATGACCGTCATGGAAAACCTGCACTTTTTTGCCGAAATTTACAACGTCCCCCCGGCAGACATTGAACCGCGCACCGAGCGGCTGTTACGCTTTGCCGGCTTGACTGAATTTACCGACCGGCGTGCGGTTAATTTGTCTGGGGGGATGCAAAAAAAATTGGCGTTGGCCTGCACCCTTATCCACGAACCGGAAATTTTGCTGTTGGATGAACCAACCATGGGGGTTGACCCTGTTTCTCGCCGCGAATTTTGGCATATTCTTACCGATTTGCACGCCAGAGGAACAACCATTATTGTGACCACGCCCTACATGGATGAGGCAGACCGCTGTTCGCGGATTGGGTTTATGTACGCCGGGCGGCTGATTGTGAATGCGCCCCCCGCCGAAATTAGAGGGCAGTTGGGGAGTGAAATTATTGAGCTGGTTCCTGAAGATTGGCGGGCCGCGCGGGCTGCGTTGGCTGATTTTCCGGGGCTGGTTGAGCTGCAAACGTATGGGGAGACGCTCCATTTGTTGGTGGATTCTGCGGAGAGGCGTTTGCCGGAGGTAACGGCCGTACTCGATGCTGCCCGGCTTCCTTACCGCTCTATCCGTGTGGTTCCACCCAGAATGGAGCAGGCCTTCATGTCTCTCATTCAATCCATGAATCACGATGCGTAATTAACGGATTAAAACCATATGTCATTTCGTCAAATTCGGGCGATTGCCCTCAAAGAAATCATCCACATCTTTCGGGACAGAGCTACTTTAATACTGGTGCTGTTTACACCAACCGCCATCCTGTTGATTATGGCCTATGCGCTGGCCGCTGACCTTGAACACATTCCCATTGCGGTGCTGGATTATGACCGCAGCCCGGCATCTCGTGCCTTTGTGCAGCAAATTACAGCCGGGCAAGACCTGGATTTGTATACCCAGGCCAACACAATGGATGACATTGACAGGCTGTTGATGCGCGGCGACATCAAAGCGGCCGTTATCATTGCGCCAACATTTTCACGGGATTTGTTAGCCATGCGCGGAATGCCGCTGCAAATCATTATCGATGGCACTGAACCGGAAAGCGGCGGCTTTGCAGTGGAGCATATTGGCTGGCGGGCGGAACAGTTTGCCACAGAAGCGCTTTCTGCACAATTGCAACTGCTGGGCCTTTCGCCGGAATCACTGCGCCCCATCGATTTGCGTATCCAGACCTGGTACAACCCCAGTTTGAAGCAGGTAAATGGTCTCATTCCTGGGCTGATTTCTATTGTGTTGGGTTTTCCTGCGCTTTCTGTGGCGCTGACGCTGGCGCATGAACGGGAGCATGGCACGATGGAGCAGCTTATGGCTACGCCGGTGGGGCGGGCAGAGCTTTTGCTGGGGAAGATGCTGCCGTATATTTTTGCCGGGTTGGTGAATGCGGTGCTGATTCCGTTGTTTGCCATTTGGTGGTTTGGGGTGCCTTTTAATGGCAGTTTTGGGCTGTTTTTGGCGTTAACGGCCGTTTTTCTCTTCGCCATTTTAGGGGTGGGGCTGCTGTTGGGCACATTTATGCAAACTCAGGCCGCTGCGCTGGCTTTGTCATTCCTGGTTATCTTCTTCCCTGGATTCTTTATGACAGGCATCTTCTTTCCCACTGTGGCCATGCCAGAAATTGTGCGCATGGAGTCGTTGGGCCTGCCCGGAACCCACTACGCTGTCATTACCCGCAGCATCTTTTTGCCCGGAACAGGCATTGATGTGCTGTGGCCTTATACCGTGATGATGGCTGGCCTGGGTGTGGTCTTTTTGGGGTTAGCGGCCGTGTTCTTTAAGAAAAAGCTTGGTTGAGATTGTTATGTTAAATCGCGTATTGAGTATTACGATTAAGGAATTTATTCATCTGCGG
>CAZRIB010000169.1:0-8298 GCA_964600035.1 uncultured Ardenticatenaceae bacterium
TGCAATCATTTCCAGCGCTGCCGCCGCACTTCCAACACATTCGGCAGGCCTTCCAGCTTGTTAATAAGCCAATTAAGCTGTGCCAAATCGGGTACTTCCACCACCAGATAGTAATGGGTAATCCCCTGTTCAATTACTGTTTTGCTGCGAGAGACACCAATTTGCTGGTGCCGCAAAATATGGAAAACTTGATCAACCAGAACCTGCCCGCCATACCCTAAAATTTGCAGATGAACCGGGTGTGTTTGCCTGTCTACACCCCAGTGGACGGTGACCAGCCGTTCCGGTTCATTGAGCGCTTTTACTTGTGGGCAATCTTTGCTGTGAATGGTAATACCGCGCCCGCGTGTGATATAGCCGACAATAGGTTCCGGGGCAATGGGGTTGCAGCAGCCTGCCATTTTTGTGTGCAGCCCTTGTACACCGGCTACGGTCAGTGTTTTAGATTTTGATGGCTCTTTTTGTGGTTCCAGCAATGGGTGCAGCTCGTCATCCGGTTTGAGACGGCCACGCAGCAGGGCAATGGCGCCGCTAATTTGTGTGCTTTGGATGTCCCCAAAACCCACTTTGGCTAAAAATTCGTCAATCTCTTCAAAACGGAGTGCCTGGGCAATGTCGGCGATGTCGAAGGTGTCTTGCAGGCCAAGCCGTTTGAGTTCACGTTCAATGGTTTCGCGGCCTTGTTCAATGTTTTGTTCTCTTTCTTGCTGGCGGAACCATTGGCGGATTTTGCTGCGTGTGCGGGCGCTGCCGGTGTAACCCAGGCTGGCGTTCATCCAGTCGCGGTTGGGGCCGCCACGTTTGGCTGTGATAATTTCAACACGATCTCCAGATTTGAGCTTGTAGTCCAGGCTGACAAGTTTGCCGTTGACTTTTGCATGGCGGCAGCGATGGCCGACGCTTGTGTGTATTTGGTAGGCAAAGTCAATGGGGGTGGAGCCGGTCGGGAGTTCAATGACATCCCCCTTGGGTGTGAAGGTGTAGATGCGGTCGGCAAATAGTTCTGAGTCGAGAATGTCGAGGCTGCCGTTTTCCAGGCCTTCGCCAGCTTGCATGGATTGGAGCAGGTCGCGCAGGCCTTGTAGTTTGCGCTGGACAAAGCTGCTGACGTGGGGTGCGCCGTCTTCTTTATATGCCCAATGGGCAGCGATGCCTTTTTCGGCTTCTTCGTGCATGCGCCAGGAGCGTATTTGGACTTCTAGTGTCTGGCCGGTTTCTATGTCGAGAACGGCCGTATGCAGCGACTTGTACCCGTTTGGTTTAGGCATGGCAATATAATCATCAAATTCCTCTGGAATAGGCCGCCACAGGGCATAAACCTCGCCCAACACCTGATAGCAAACATCCCGGTCGTAGGCATCTCGTTCGCGCTGGCTCATTTTCTGGTATTCAGGCGTTTCATTGGGGTCTAAAATAACGCGAATCGCCTGAATGTCGTAAATATGTTCAAAGTCCAGCCCTTTTCGCTGCATTTTGCGGTAGATGGAGTAGATATGTTTAGGTCTGCCGGTTACGGTCGCTTTGATGCCTTTTTCATCCAGCCGTTTTTGCAATTTATCAATGGCCGCATTAATTCGTTTCAGGCGCTGGTCGCGGCGTTCGGCCAAATTACTGGCAATTTCTTTGTATTTGTCTGGCTGCAAGTAGCGGAAGGCCAAATCTTCCAGCTCCCATTTGAGCTGCCAGATACCCAGGCGGTTGGCCAGAGGGGCGTAAATGTGTTGGGCTTCGCTGGCAATGCGCATCTTTTTGGTAACAGGCATGCGGTTTGCCATACGCAAATCTTGCAAGGCATCTGCCAGCCGAATGAGAATGACACGAATGTCGCCTTCGATTAGGGAAAGGAGGGCCTGACGGATTTCTTCCAGCCGTTTGGGGGTAATTTTTGCTTCTTTTGGGTCTTCGAATGATGTGTTGCGGACAAATGTGCGCAGGTTGTTGGCATCTTCAACAAGGTCGGCAATTTCTGCGCCGAATTGCTGGCGAACGTCGTCCAGGGTGACCTGGGTGTGGGGTTCTAAAATGTCGTGGAGAAGGCTGGCGATGATGCTGGTGGTGTCTGCGCCAAGTTGGTGCATGATGTTGGCAACGGCCATGTCGTGGTTGACGTGTGTGTCGCCGCTGGGGTGGCGCTGGTCTTTGTGAACGGCCGTTAAAAATTCATACGCCTGTTTTATCTTTTCCGTATCAACAGTACTGCGCTCTTTTGTAAGCAAATTCAAAAATTCATCAATGGAAGGGGGGGAAGGTTTTTTCATGACAAAAAAACAGGCGCTTCTCCAAGAGAGCGCCTGCCTCTAAGCATCTGACAAATAACAGTCGTCAAAAATCAAAACGCGAAACAATTTACTCGTTTGCGGGCGCATCTGCATCGCCTCCGCTGTTATTTGCGGAGGGTGTGGCATCTTCAGCGTGGTTGCTATTTACTTTCTTTTTGCCAGCGTCC
This sequence comes from uncultured Ardenticatenaceae bacterium, assembly GCA_964600035.1. GTDB lineage: Bacteria > Chloroflexota > Anaerolineae > Promineifilales > Promineifilaceae > CAZRIB01. Next base: position 2,447 of record CAZRIB010000169.1, read on the forward strand.
AGCACAATACGAGCCTGCTCCTGCAAGTGGCTGCCCGTTTCCTGAACACGGCCACGTGTATTTTCCAGAATAGATGTGGCACGCTGACGGTAATCCTGCGTATAGGTTCCTGCTGTATTTCTCAAGTTAGCAGCCCGTTCACTGCTCATTGTGCGCAGTTCCTGACTTTTGCTAACCAGTCTCTGCCGCGTTTCCTCACCGGATTGGGGTGCAAGGATGATGGCTGTTGCTGCGCCAATAAGACCACCAATAACAAAACCGGCCAAAAAAGCGCCTAAATCGCTGTTGTTTTCACTCATTTCTTACCTCCAGGCATTAAAAATGGCGTGTGACCACAGTATGCAGCCCCAGCGCACAAAAGTCCAAAAAAACAAATTAATCAGAAAGATTTTTTCTTGGGTCGCCAAACAGTGCGGAAATACCGCGCCGTAGACCAGCGGCATAACTGGTTAATGTGGTTACAGGCTTCACAACATTTTCTCCCACAAAGAACGTTGTCCCCCGAACCATGCCCACAGTTTCGTTTGTTTTTTCCAAAATTGGCTTAATTTCAAACTCAAGCATGTTGACCAAACGAATGACCATGACCAGCAAGAGCATGAGGACAATGCCAAACAAACAGGATTCCAGCGCCAGGGCTATGATAAAAATATCACGAATGGCTTCTAATGCCGGGCCTTGTGTGTTGGCTAACCAGATGATTCCCCAAATGAACAGCCCACCAAGAACCAAAAGTAAAATCACACCCAGAACAATCCACAGGGTAGGAACCAATGGCTTTTTTTGCTGATTTTGGGGGATGGCGGTTGATATATTTTCTGTACTCATGTCGTTTCCTCGGCAAAAAAAGTATATCACTTTAACAAAAAACAGGAAACATTAAGATGAGAAAGTGGTGGGCAAGATGCAGTTTGTTTTTTGTTTATGCTTCGTGGGAAACATACCACCAACTGGCAAAAAGCCCGATCCACGCGCCGAGGCTGGCGCTGAAGAGGTTGAGTACGCCCAGGGCGAGTAATCGCAGTCCTAGTAAATCGCCGAGGAAGTGACCCAGGCTGAAGCCTACCCAGGATGCCCCTAAAAAGAGGAGCAGGCGCCGGGCTGGCCCGCCCATGATTAGGTGGAAGCCTGCCCCGTATGCTGTGGCAAGCAGGAATCCGAGTATGATGGCTGCGGCCGTTCCTGTCATGGCTGTTTTACCTCAAGTGGTATGGAGGCGTTGGGGTGGGGCTGTGTGTCTGCAATGAGGCCGCCGCCGAGTACTTTTGTGCCGTCGTAAAAGACAGCGCCCTGTCCGGGTGTTATGCCAAAGACGGGTTCCAGAAATTGGACGTCGGCCTGGTTGTTGGGCAGGGGGGTGACGGTGGCTGGAATGGGGGTGGCTTTGTAGCGTATTTTGACGGTGGCGGATACGGCCGTTTCCGGTGCTGCCCCACTGAGCCAATTGACATCGCGTGCCGTTAACGTTTGCTGGCCTAATTCGGTGCGTGTGCCCACAATGAGCGCATTGCGGGCGGCATCCTTTGCCACCACATACAACGGTTCCGGCGCAGAGATGCCCAGTCCTTTACGCTGGCCGATGGTATAAAAAGCCAGCCCATTGTGTTGGCCGATTGTTTCCCCTTTTTGGTTCAAAATAGGGCCGGGCGTGTCCAGGGAACGGCCGTACTCCCGCAAAAAACGCCGGTAATCCCCATCCCCCAAAAAACACAAATCCTGACTGTCATCCTTACTGGCCACAGGCAGGCCAAAGCGCTGCGCCATCTCGCGCACAGTTACCTTCGTGTACCCGCCAATCGGAAACAACACATGCGCCATCTTTTCCTGCGTCAGCACATGCAAAACATATGATTGATCTTTGGCCGGATCAACACCCTGGTGCAGTTCAAAACCGCTTTCCCCCTGCAAAATACGGGCATAATGTCCCGTCGCCAAATAGTCCGCATCCAGCGCCATTGCCTGTTCCAGCAAATAAGTAAACCGAATCTGCCGGTTACATTGAATACATGGATTGGGCGTCCGTCCGGCAGCATGTTCGTCAATAAAGTACTGCACAATCGTGCTGCGAAAATAATCCTGCACATCCACCACATAAAATGGAATGCCCAGTTGGTTGGCAATCCGCCGGGCATCGGCCATTTGGTCTGGTGTGCAGCAGCGGTTGGCCGCCGCAAACGGGCCGCTGCCGGGTTCACTCCACAGGCGCATCATCATGCCCACCACGTCATAGCCTTGCTCAACCAGCAAAGCCGCAGAAACGGAGCTGTCCACGCCGCCGCTCATGGCGACAACCACACGTTTGGTCTTGTTATTTGACATAAATTAGCACCTTGTCAGGCAAGTTTTTGCTGAATGGCCTGTAATTTGGCCGCACTTTGTACCACTTGCTCAATGGCATAATCAATCTCTTCTTCACTGTTTTGCATGCCTACCGTCAGGCGCAGGCCGCCTTTTGTCCATTCAGGCGACAGGCCAATGGCTTCCAGCACGGCCGACGGCTTTGGGTTGCCGCTTTTACAGGCAGACCCGCTGCTGGCGGCGATGCCGGCCATGTCCAGATGCATGAGCAGGTCGTTGCCGCTGATGTGGCGAAAGGCGAAGCTGGCATTGTGTGGCAGCCGCTCGGTTGGATGGCCGGTTAGCACGACATTGTCTCCTGCACCAGCTAAAATGCCGGTAATGAGGCGGTTGCGCAGGGCGGTGTAATGGCGCAGACGGTCATCCAGTTCGTCATGTACCAACTGGAGGGCGGCAGCAGCGCCAACGGCGAAGGCGACGTTGCTTGTGCCTGCTCGCAGGCCGTGTTCTTGCCCGCCGCCGGTGAGCATGGAGATGATTTCTGTGCTCTGGCGGATGTAGAGAATGCCTGCACCTTTTGGCCCGTAGAATTTGTGGGCAGAGATGGAAAGCAGGTCGATGGGCATGGTGGTCATGTTCCAGGTTTGGGTTGTGGCGGCCTGAATGGCGTCTGTGTGGAAGTATGCGCCGTGCTGCCGGGTGATGTTTCCCAGTTCGGTGATGGGCTGCAGGGTGCCGATTTCGTTGTTGGCGGCCATGATGCTGACGAGGATGGTGTCGGGGCGCAGGGCTTGCTGGAGGTCTTGGGGGGAAACACGGCCGTATTCATCCACCGGCAAAATGGTCAAGTCAAAGCCAAACAGGTCGCGAAGCTGAACGGCCGTTTTCAAAACCGCACTATGCTCAATGGCCGATGTAATCAAATGATTGCCACGTCCTGCCTGACGGGCAGCAAACATCACACCGCGCAGTGCCAGATTATCACTTTCTGAGCCGCAGCCGGTAAAAACAATTTCTTCTGTTTGGGCATGCAGCAAATCGGCCACTTGCTGGCGGGCTTGTTCCAGTGCCTGGTGGGCTGCCAGCCCGTGCCGGTGAACAGACGATGCATTGGCATAAATGTTAGCCCAATGAGGCTGCATGGCTTCAAGAACTTTGGGATGGACAGGGGTGCTTGCCCCGTGATCTAGATAAATTTCTTTTTTCATAGTGACCATAATTTATTGATAATGAATGAATTAACGATTAAAGCGGGTTGTGTGTGAGATGGTGTCGTTAATCATGAATTGATTGAGCCTGGATAAATGATAGCCATCAGGCAAAAAATCAGCCTGGGTATGAGCCAGGCTGATGTTGATTATAATGAGGTTTTCTGGTGTGTACAATCAGCCCTCATGGGCGGGTAAGGTAATGGTAAAGGTTGTACCGACACCGGGTTCGCTTTCTACCTGGATACGGCCGTTTACCGAATCCACCCCTTGTTTGACCATGTACAACCCCAGACCCGTACCAGCAATGCCCCGCTCAACGGCCGTTTGTGCCCGGAAAAACCGGCCAAACAAATTTGGAATCGCCTGCTTGGGAATGCCAATCCCTTCATCCTGTACACGAATCTTCACAAATCCATCCTCTGTCCAGGCTTTCACACGCACCACACCCGACAGCGTAAACTTCACTGCATTGTCAATCAAATTTTTGAAAATCAAATAAAACAAATCATGTGTACCCAACACAGCAGGCAAATTGGGTGCAATTTGTTGAATAAAGGTCAGTCCTTTCTCCGTAGCCCGGTCGGCCAATGGCGGCAGCATTTCCTCAAAAATAACATTCAAATTAACCTGTTCAGGGCTGCGTTGGAACTCTCTGGCGCCCATCTTGACAACCTGCAGCATTTGCCGCACCATTTTTTGCAGCCGATCACTTTCCCGTTCAATGACACCCAAAAAGCGATCTTCTTTCGCCTTATCGCCAGCCGCTTTTCCTTCACGCAGCAAACGGGCATACATCAAAATAGTGGCCAACGGCGTGCGCAGTTCATGGATAATGCCATGGAAAAAGTCATCGCGCATTCGTTCCAATTCACGAATCTGGCGCAAATCACTAAAGACCAGAATCGTTTCATTGATGACATTTTGTTCATCACGAATGGCAGCCCCGCTAATTAAAACCGGCACCTGATTAGATTTAGCCAAAATAATATCTGTTGCCAACTGCGGATATTCATCTTTCCCGGCAACCATGACTTCTTGTAAAAATTCAGCAATAGAACCGCGGCTTAATTTGAGAACTTTATTGGCTTCCTGCCCAATTAATGAGGAAGAGGAGCTTTGAATAAGTGAAACAACGGCATCATTTGCCTGAGTGATAAACCCATCAGCATTGATTGTCAAAATGCCTTCAGACATATTGGCAAAAATGGTTTCAATACGGCGTTTTTCGGCAATGACATCGCCATGCAGGCGAGCATTTTCAATGGCGGCTGCCAGCGGCCCGCCAATAGCGTTAAGCAGGCGCAGGTCGTTTTCATTAAAATCGGTGTACTGTTTGTTAATGGCTTGCAAAATGCCAATGACACGCTCTTCCACTTGCAAGGGGATGCAAATCATGGATTCGGTATGAAAACCGGAGGTTCTGTCGATTTTTGAGTAGAACCGTTTGTCTTTGTAAACATCGTTGATGATGGCTGGTTGTTTGTTTTCGGCAACCCATCCGGCAATGCCCTGGCCTCGTTTTAAGTGTATTTTTGGCAGGTCTTTGAACAGGGGGCCTAGCAGCATATCTACAAACTCAATATCTCCGGTGGTTTGGTCGATGAGGCCAACTGATAAGGATTCGACGTTGAGTGTGCGGCGAACCGGATCCATGAGCTGCTGGAAAATGTTTTGCAGACTGAGGGTGGATGTAAGGGCGTAACTAATGTCTGAAACAACGGCAAATTCAACATCTTGCCGGTGAATGTGCTGCCGTAGTTGTGCCCGATCTATAAAGGTGCGAATGAGTAAAGCTAAAGAAGCGATATTGTCGAGGTGTATAGGGGTGTCGTCGGTTGGATCGATCAGGCAAAGAATGCAGTCATGTGGCTCACCTATGGCTGCTGGTATGATGATTGGTGCGGCCAGAATGGCGTTTTCTGGCATGAGCCATAGTTTGCTGTTTAGCAGGGTTCCCGCAGGCTGTGTGAATTTGGTGGCGTAGGTAGGGGTACTGTTTTCCAGAAATGGTTGGAATGAGGTTTTGTCTGTGTCCCAACGGGTTTGCTCGAAACGGCCGTTTGGTTCACCCACCCACACGTCATAATAACGCTTTTGTGGTCCACTCATGCCCATGACAGTTTTGACCCCGGCAAAGCTGGCCACTTCACTGGCAACCATAGCACATACGCCATGCGCATCATAAATATCAACTAATTCATTTGTGAGTTTTTGCCATAATGTATGGATGTGAGTGGTGTTGGGGACAATAGACTGTTCTGTCATCATAAGCAAGTTATAACTGTGCACTATAGGTTTGGCAAGGGGGAAATGGGTACACACACGCTTTATCAACTTTAGTAC
>CAZRIB010000170.1:0-8271 GCA_964600035.1 uncultured Ardenticatenaceae bacterium
CCATTGTCATTGACCTGGATGAGACAACGCTGCCCTTGCGTGCCGGTATGACAGGCCGGGTAGAAATTTTGCCCAACGAAGGTTGACGACTCATGAATTGAAGCATGAAGCCGTTCAGCAAAGGGAGGATATCGCGCTTTATTCTTTAATCATCAATCTTTACTCTAAAAACAAAAAAACCCTCACCATGCAAGGTGGGGGTTTTTACTTTCAAAAAATCAGTTAAAACGGCTTAAGTAAACATTACTTGCAACCGCTTTCTGTGGGGGCTACTTCTGCTTGCGACGAACGCGACGAGCAGCTTTTTTCCTTTCAATGCGCTTGAGTTCGCTCTTGGGAACAAACCAGCGCTTACGGCGTACGTCGGAAAGCACATTGCTTTTAACGACAGCTTTGTTGAAGCGGCGCAGCAGTTGTTCCTGCGACTCATTTTCACGAAGTCTTACCTCAGGCAGCCTAATCACCCCCTTTTGTGTGTAATTTCGTTATTTTGATCACGGCCGTAAATTGTATCCATCCCGTGCCGGTTTGCCCAATTTTTCTCTATTATTTCGGCCTTCCCCAGCGCTGCTGTATGGGCACAACGGTGCGAGGCTTTTCAACGGCCGTTTCCATCTCTGCCGTCTGGTAAATATACGTGCGCCCCTCAATCGTTGAATAACCGGCATGATGCCCATTTTTATCCAGCGCCACAAAATTCATCACACTCAAATACGCCCCACCCAAATCATTCAAATCCTCCATAGCCTGCACACACGCATCCGCCAACGAAAGCCCCATTTTCATATACATCACAACAGAATGGGCCGTAGCTGCCCGAATCGCCATCTCCCCCATGCCGGTACACGCCGCCGCCCCGTACCGGTTATCGGCATAATTCCCTGCGCCAATAATTGGAGAATCACCCACACGGCCAGGATATTTCCACGCCCAGCCGCTTGTGGAAACACCAACCGCGATATTCCCCTCCCCGTCCTGGGCAATAAAGTTCACTGTCCCTCGCGCTCTTTCCGGGTCTGTAGCCAGCGTCACCCACTTATGTAAGTCAGGCAGGTGTTGGAGTTGGGCAAATGTGTCGGCAGGCATGTCATTTTTCAGCCGTTTGCGCCAGACGGCTTCGGCTTCCTGAGTCAGCAATGGCTGCGGGGTGAAACCCATTTCGGCGGCAAACCGGGCGGCCCCTTCACCGGCCAGTAACACATGGGGCAGGGTTTCCATGACTTTTCGGGCAATGGAAATGGCTTCACGATAACCTTTGAGCGCCGCAACGGCCCCACTGGTCAGGGTACGGCCGTCCATAATGCTGGCATCCAGCTCCACGTCGCCTAAAATGTTGGGATACCCGCCATAGCCAACGGTGTGGTCATCCGGGTTATCTTCTACCAGGCGAATGCCGGCTTCCACCGCGTCAACAGCAGAGCCACCCCGACGCAATACATCGACTGCGGCTTGAATACCAACACGGCCGTTTGTACTGGCAACAACAATCATCTAACACCTCGATTTGTAAAAATAAAGTTCGTTAATAAGCATTCAGCCATCAGCTTTTTAGCTTCACTTTGCTTTGTTGGCTAACCGGTTGAACGTTTACCATTTTACTGTACAGGCACAAAAAAACCCCGGCATAATCCGGGGTTCTTCTGCAAATTGCGGTTATCGCTGATAACGGCGGCGCCGCATCCGGCGTTCTGCCTTTTTCTTGGCGATGCGCCTCAGTTCGCTCTTGGATACGTGCCAACGCTTGCGGCGCACGTCTGTGAGGACGCTGCTTTTAACGACTGCTTTGCGAAAACGACGCAGAAGTTGTTCTTGTGATTCGTTTTCCCGTAATTTTACTTTTACCACAGCTATCACCTCCTTTTTGGAAAAATTTCGCCTTCCGGCTACCAGCAAAATGAAATTAAGGTATAGCGAGCCATGAAACGGCCGTTACCCCTTACAACACTTTTCATTTATCACTGTAAATGGCTGGATTGTCAGGCGGGGAGCTTAAAGCCAGTGAAACGTCTCAAAACTCCAATGCCCGCCTAGTTTACCGTGAAAAACAGTTTTTCGCTAACGCCGGAACACCCAGATGAATCAATCGTGATTCATGAATAGAGGATGCAGCGCTTATCACACGCATCAATTTACATAACAGCCATCATTGGGTGGCGGGTGCTGGTTTTTTGACAAGCCGGATTCTCTAACACGCCAACTACCTGAAACCAGGGCGGGTCTTTGTACGGATTGCACTGCACAGTCATACCCACTTTACGCATGACAGCCTGTGAGGCCGCATTGTCGTATTCTGTGGTGGCGATGAGCCGTTTAAGGTAAAAGGGGCCAGGGGCAAACGCAAAATCGATGAATGCCTGGGCCGCTTCGGTGGCAAATCCTTGCCCCTGCCACTGTGGCGCGATGAGCCACATCAGGCCAACTTCGGCAGTAAAAAGCGAGCTTTTTTGCGCACCAAACATGGGCAGTTGGTTGAATGGCGCGGCGTAGGGCACATACCCGACGGAGCCGATCAATTCGCCTGTTTCTTTCAGGCAGACAGCCCGATCGCCGTAGGGTGGTTGTGCCAGTTGTGCCAGCAGCTCTATCATGTGGATGGTTCGGGTGAGGTAGGCTTTTTCGCTGTCATGCTGTTGTGCGGGCGTGTGGGTGTCGTTTACCCAGCCGATGGCTTGTTTGATGGCCAATAGTGGCGCCAGGTCATTTGTATGAAACGGCCGTATTTCCAGCCGCTTTGTGGTTAAAACAGGAACTTCTCGCACGGTAATTCATCCTTGTGCCCCAACCAGGGCAGCAAAATCGAGGTTAAATGTGGGTATTTGGTCTGCAATGCGCTGGTAACGGCCGTACATAAACTGTCCCACCCAGCTTTCTGGTTCATAGGTGGGTATGTCACGAGTGATGTAGGCAAACAAATCCACTTCGCGCAGCTTCATGAAATGGGGCAGGGCTTCCAGCCAGGCCACATCGAGCGTGTTTTCTTGACAGTACCCTCGCCAAAAAGCAGGCCAAAAGAAACGGCCGTAAGCAGCCACGTCTAACTGGTTGATCAACGCATAAAACAGCACCATGGCAATATCGTTGGCAAAATGACCAAAGCAGCAGTCGTCAAAATCGAACAAAGTGATACGGCCGTTATCATCCACAAACAAATTGGCACTGTGGGCATCCTGGTGAATCATGCCATAGCTGTGGGCATCCGTCGGAAGCTGGCGCAGGTAAGCCACCGTTTCCTCATGGCAGGCCGTAATCAACGGATCTACATCGGGAATGGTGACATTGGGCGGTTCGTCCCAGGCAAAACGCCGCCAATGAGGCTGGGCGGGCTGGTACGTTTTGGAAAGAGCATGAATACGCCCCAAAAGACGGCCGTAATTTTCTACCCAATCCTCCCGCCAGCCGCCCTTCGTCCACACCGGGCTGCCTGCTGCTTTCTCAAAGGCAGTTGCCAAAAATGCGCCACCTTGCCCATCTTCAATCGTTTCCACCAAACGGCCGTTTACAGACGGAACCGCACAAGACACAGACGCGCCGCCCCTTGCCAGGTGATTTATCCAATCCACTTCGCCATGAATCTGGTCTGGTGTACGCCGCAGGCTGTGGCCTAACCGGAGAATGAAATCATCTCCATTCTGGTGATAGCCATAAATGAAGCTTTCAAACCCACCTAATTCATGCAGCCCATCGTCGGCAATGCCAAACCGGGCTTTGACTGTGTCTAGAATGCCGTCGTGCAAACGTTCCTGAATGCGTCGTTCCATCTTTGCTGCTCCAATGAAAAAAACGCGAATTGCGTAGATTACATAGATTGTCACTCGACTACAATTCGCGGAAATTCGTGTCTTTTTTCAGTAAAGTCACCAATATCTATGCTTCTTCGGTCAAGCACCACTCAATGATGCGCCGGACAAAATCATTGGTTGGGTAACGTTTTGTGTCGTGTTTCCATCGCGGCATTCGCAGTTCGGCCGTGCCCGGTTTGCGCGGGAAAACAACCCCTTCCACACGCAGTAAAGCATTGTCATCTCTCGGCTCTGGAATGCGGTAAAGCACATTGAACTGCTTTTTGTTGTCGATTATGCGTACCCAACGTTCTTTCACTGGCTCAACAAACCCGCCCTCTCGCGGGACTGTTTTGGTCACTTCCTGCACATTCCAAAAGTATGGCTTGCCCTTAAAATTGACCTTGCGCATGCCTTTGGTGTTTACTGCCATAAAAATGCTCCTTCAAAAAATAAAGATGGGTGATTAATAGATTAAAGGCTGTTTGCCTGTTTGCTTCTCAAAGTACCAACTCTTTTCGGTATGTCATACCTTGTTTCACTTTGCGAAAGCCCATTTTACGGTACAAATGGAGTGCGCCGCTCAGATTTTCTGCGTCAACACCGAGGGCGGCTTCTGTCATGCCTTCGTTTTTGAGCAGTTGAAAACTGGCAGCAATAAGGGCTTTGGCCAGACCTTGTCCCCGATACGGCCGTCTCACAAAAATAGTCTCCGTATAGCCGCGCAGCCGGTTATACTCAGCATTCTCTTGATGGTCGATAAAGTTCAGCACCCCACCGGCCACCTCATCACCATGCCAGGCCACCTGCCACAACGACGGGTTAAAAGTAGACATTTCCTGCCACGCCTGATAATCTGCTTCTGTCCATTCTGACGCGCCCCAGTGATCACGGAAGGCCTCGCGGGCTGCTTCCCAGATTTGCCGGAATTCAGCCAATGTTCCCCGGCGAATTTCAAAGCCTTCTGGTACTGGGTAAACTGGCAGTTCACCGGTTAACGGCCGTGACATATCCAGCCCGTACCGCACCACCTCAAACCCCAAAGATGTCAACAAATCACGCCAATGTGTTTCTGTTTCATTGACCCAGGATTGCAAAAATTTCTGACCGGGCGGGTCATTGGCCGCAATAGCACGAATGCGGTCGATAAGCCAGCCAACCATTGCCCGACGAATACCTTTGCCACGCCATTGGGGCAGTAATTGGGCAAAAAAGGCGTAGACGCGCGGCCCGTCGATGACCTGCCACCACATGCAACGGCCGTAACCCACCGTCTCATCCCCCACCTGGGCAAAAATCATATCCGTTTCCACATTACAGTTGTCCATGTGGGCATAATCAGCAGCCATATCCTCTACATTCGCAACCCAGTCTGCCCCATCCGCCTTGGCACTGCCAGAAATAATCGCCACCATTCTGGGAAAATCCTCGTCTCCCAAAAAGCCACGAAACACCAGCCCCGGCACGTCAGGCACATCACGAACGTCCAATTTGTTAAATACCACTTCTTTACGCATCTCCATCTCCTGTTATGTCAAATAATCAAATTCTTCTGAAGGGATCTCCCCCATGTACGATTCCCACAAGGCGTCTGTTAATGCCACCGGGTCTGCTGCCGCAGTAACACCCAGCTTTTCAAAGTATTCACACACACGGGTCATATCTCGCCGCAAAATGTGGTAGGCGTGGGGGTTATGCCGGGCCATTACCATTTGCGGAAAGTCGATGATGAAGAGACGGCCGTGCCAATACAAAATGTTATAAGCCGACAAATCCCCATGAATCAGGTGATGGTCTAACATCAAAGCCACATTGGCCATCACCCGTTCAAACAACCGCGGCGCTTCCTCAGCATCCAGACGAACCTCACTCAACGTTGGCGCAGGGCCAAACTCATCGCCAACATACGCCATCAAAAGAGCATTTCCCTGTTGTTTAATGGGTTTGGGCACATCACCACCTGCTTCAAACAACAGCGACTGCGCCTCAAACTCCATACTAACCCACTGTGAAAATTCCACCGCCTTGCCGTAGCGTGTCTTTTTGCGAATGGCATTTCGTTCGCGGGCACTGCGAATCGTTTTGCCCGCTTCATCCCGAAGCGCACGGCCAAGTTTGTACAGAGCATCATTCTTTAAATGGCGCAGCATACGCGGGCGGTACAATTTGGCGGCCAACATCTCAAACCCGGACGCGGGATGCCCTATGCAAGCATATACGTTGGCTTCCTTGCCACCCTTTACCAGACGGATCACGTCTGTAATCATTTCTTCATGGTAAAAGGGAGCCGCGCTGTTGATAACCCACTGTCTTTCATGATGAAGCGGGTCCAGTGCCTGGGCGTAGGTGGGAACCCAGGTTTGTATGCTGTCGTCCATTTCGGTTATTTCTTGCTGTATTTGGGAAAAACGGCCGTTCTTCTTACGCTTCTTCTTTTTATGCCGAGCACGTTCACGAAACATCTCTTCATACTCGGCAAAACGTTCATAATCGTCATATTTATCCATTGGTGTCAATCATCTCACTTAACAAACCCTGCTAGATGCAGGCCACAAACTCATTTCAAACCGGGATCAAAAAGCCCCGGCTGGGCATCGGGGCTGTGGCAAACGGCAGGAGATGAAAAACACCAGCCAACAAAAAAGCCACAGGCGAGTCACCTGTGGCTTGTTCTTGCTGTTTTCAGGCAAAAATCAACACACTTCAGGCGTACCCGCACGATGCCGTGCATTTTGGAACACTTTTTCGCTTAATTTTCCGAACATCTGCGAGTACCTCCTTTGTAGAATTTGCGCCTTGACGAACGCGGGCACAGCGTAACACACCTTTTTTTAGCTTGTCAAGGTCATGTTTTGAAAAGGGTGCGTCCAAAAATGGTGTAAAGCCTGGTCTGGTCTGAAACCGAAATGGCCTTGCGTTCGCGTTCTCTGGTCATACACCAAAACTGAACGCACCCTAAGAACGAGGAGCGGGATTTCGATTGACTTGTTTTTGGCATTTCCGTTATACTGACCCTGGCATTGGGTCGCGTTTCCGGGTGTGGTCAGAACAGAGAAAGCCTTAATCCTAAACAGAGAAAGCCTTAATCCTCAAGGGAACCTGACCTGTTTTCCCCGGCTTAGTTCAACCAAGCATTCGCAGAATGCCTTTATGCGGCGGCTGACGGGCTGGTTGGTGGAAGTTCTTTTTCACCGCGCCGCATGAAACGCTTAATTCGTTGGGTTGCAGTTAATAAATGCAGAGACATGAAAATTTAGAAATGGGCAAGGAAATTATATGGTAAATCAACAAGGCGTAAACGAACTCTCTAAATTGAAGAAGCGATATGAGCATATTTATGTAATCATATCTCCGCCAAGATGTAGTTCTACAGCATTTTCGAGAGTCTTTTGGGAGCAACCATCAATTCGATATTATAGCCACGAGCCATTTGAAGTTTCATATTTTGATGATGCAACTTTCAATGAAGTACTTGAAAAATTGAAACATCCATTGGATTTGCTCCCAATAAAAAGCTATGATGCAACAGTAGAAGCCTCAAGTTTGGTAATAAAAGAAATGCCATATCAAGTTGGATCATATTTTGAAATGCTACTCTCTTTATCTGAGCATCCCGTCATATTTCTAATCCGTGATCCGAGACTCAATATTTACTCAAGAATATCTAAGAAAAAGGAAGCTGGGCAAGATCCAAGATTTCCACTAATAGAAACTGGGTGGGAACAAATATCCGATCAAATAAGGTATTGTCGGGAGCAAGGGATTCCATATTTTATAATTGATTCAATTGATTTTCGCACATGTCCAAGTGAAGTGTTCTCAAAGATATTTGAGTTGCTTCAGTTGACATTTTCACCAGAAATGCTGTCTTGGAAGGCAACGCCAGAAGTTAATCTGGACAACTTGGGTGGTCAACATAGCCATCTGTATCAACGTGTGTTGGCCAGTACGGGAATTGAGCCAGCAGAGGAGAAAATTCCAGAGATTGAAGAAATTCCCGAAGAAAATGGGTTTAGAGAACACGTGATCAAGTGTATGGAAATATATAAAAATCTTCGGATGGAAGCTGAAAAAATGGCTGTGTGGTTATAGATTGATGTGCAAAATAATGCAATCCAACCCCGCTGGCTTCCCCCCCGCAACACTCATTTTGACTACCCAACCACCTGTCTAAATCTAAATACCCTTGGGTAGTCTTCTCATCCAGTCCCAGGTGAAACTGCAAGACTTCAATGAAGACCGCAACGGCCGTTCCTGCATCCACCTTCCCACCAGCCACACCAACCACACCTGCAAGTAAATAATCCCCATAAACCCCCGCAGCTTTGTTCCGCCAGCCGTTTCATCAACAGAGACGGCCGTTCATACCACACCCATACCGACCAATACACCAGCCCCCATGCTGCCTTTGTCGATGCTGATAACGAGGGGGGTGCGCTGGCTGTAGATGTACAGGCTGGCGGCGATGGCGTCGAGGTCGTGGTCGGTGCGG
>CAZRIB010000171.1:0-8180 GCA_964600035.1 uncultured Ardenticatenaceae bacterium
CCACCAGCGGGCACGGTCTGGAGACCCGGCCCGAGCACCTGTGTAGTCACGATTTTTTCTTGTTTTCAAAACATTGGTTAGCGAATCAACAATTATTCTGCGTTTATCGGGCAAATCTGCGTCCTGCTTTTTATCTTCAAACCGAAGTTATTTTAGAAAACAGGCGCTCCCGTATGATCCGTGGGACGTAAACCGAACCTCGCCCAACTATGCTACAATTTACCAGCAAACAACCCAATGACGGATAAAACAACGTATGGCACCACACATCGATCCTGAACTAGAAAAACTCGTCGAATCACGACTCATGAAACTAAATGCAGCCGCAACCGGCATTGCCACCGGGCTGTTGTTAGGCATCGGCCTGTTTGCAGCTACATTGTGGCTGGTCATTAAAGGGGGAGACGTGATCGGCCCCCATCTTGGCTTGTTGGGGCAATACTTTATCGGCTACTCTGTCACCTTTGTGGGCAGTGTCGTCGGGCTGGTTTATGGTTTTGTCATTGGCTTTATCGGGGGGTACAGCGTGGCAGCTATTTACAATTTTATTTTGCACTTACGCAGCGGCCGCTAATACCCGTATTCAGTAATCCATAATCCGTGTGCTCCACCTCTGGTAACTTCGTCGGAAAACGGTATACGGGCTTCGGGTTACGGACGGCGAATTGCTGAACACAGATACCAGCCCATGCCATTGACCCCGCTCCGCACCACTCGCTATAATCCGCCCCTTTGCAACCTAAAACAGAGCAGATACTGCTTACCAGATTGAGGCATTATGTTCATATCCGTAATTATCCCTGTTTACAACGGCGGACGGCCGTTTCGCCAATGTCTACAGGCACTACAAAAAAGCCATTACAAAAAGTGGGAATGCATCGTTGTAGACGATGGCTCCACAGACGGCTCCAGAGAATTTGCCGGCGAACTCGGCGCGCGTGTCGTGGTAACGCCTCACCCCAAAAGCGGCCCCGCCTGGGCGCGAAACCTGGGCGCAAAAGCTGCCCACGGTGATGTCCTGCTTTTCATTGATGCCGATGTCGCCGTGCAGCCCGGCACACTGGGACATGTTGCCGCTGTCCTGCAAGCCAACCCCACCACTGCCGCCATTTTCGGTTCATACGACGACACCCCTTTGGCAGACAACTTCTTGTCGCAGTACCGAAACCTGCTTCATCACTATGTCCACCAGCAGGCCAATATCGATGCCAGCACCTTTTGGAGCGGCTGCGGCGCAGTGCGGCGTTCTGTTTTTATGGAAATGGGCGGCTTTGACACGGCCGTTTACAAACGTCCCAGCATCGAAGACATCGAGCTGGGTTACCGCATGATACAAGCCGGCCACCACATCCTGCTAGACAAACTCCTGCAAGTCCAGCACATGAAAGAATGGACAGCCGCACAAATCATCAAAACCGACATATTCGACAGAGCTGTGCCCTGGACACAACTCATCCTCAAAGCAGGCAGCGTACCAAACGACCTGAACCTGCAAACCAGCCAACGCCTGAGCGCGGCCGCCGTTTGGATAGGCCTGTTTTCCCTATGTCTCATACCCTGGCAAAAAGGCTTCACCCTTCCCTTTTTGGTGGCACTCTTTACATTGCTCAAGCTCAACGTTGGTTTTTATACATTTTTGTGGCACAAAAAAGGGACTGCCTTTTTGTTTAAGGCAGTGGCATGGCACTGGCTCTATTTTGCCTACAGCAGTCTGGTCTTTGCAGGCTGTGTCTTTTGGTACGAACTCCTCGGCAAGGCCAACCCTGCTCCAACCTGGCACAAATCCCATCCCCCGCGCTCCCTTGTAGACAACCCGGCATCAGGTCTCTAACCAGAATATCCGCTTCCCGTTACAATAGGGGCGGTGCAGCTTCAGGCATTATCGGGTTGCCAGAGATTGGCGATTGGAGATTAGAGATTGTAGAAATGAGCAAACGCGACGAAATCAAACAACAAATTATGGAACTGGTCGCTCAATATTATGAAGCGGCTTTTCCTGAACAGACTTTTGTGCCGGGAGAAACGGCCGTTCCCGTCTCTGGCCGCGTCTTTGACCACACAGAAATCACCAACCTTGTCGATGCCTCTTTGGAATTTTGGCTCACGACAGGCCGCTACGCCGAACAATTTGAACGAGAATTTGCCAAATTTGTTGGCGTACGCCACGCCATTTTGTGCAACTCCGGTTCATCGGCCAACCTGCTGGCCCTGTCTGCGCTCACCTCGCCCACATTGGCAGAACGCCAGCTCAAGCCCGGCGATGAAGTCATCACCGTTGCCGCCGGATTCCCCACCACCGTCAACCCCATCATCCAAAATGGCCTTGTGCCCGTCTTTTTGGATATTGATTTGCAAACCCACAACATCGACACAACACACCTGGAAACGGCCGTTAGCCCCCGCACCAAAGCCATCATCCTGGCACACACCCTGGGCAACCCCTTCAACCTGGACACCATCGTCGAATTTGCCAACCGCCACAACCTCTGGCTCATCGAAGACAACTGCGACGCACTGGGCACAACCTACCGGGGACGTCACACCGGCACATTCGGCCATCTGGCAACCGTCAGCTTCTACCCGGCCCACCACATCACCACTGGCGAAGGCGGCATGGTGCTCACCAACAGCCCCCGTCTCAAAAAATTGGTGGAATCGTTCCGCGACTGGGGACGTGACTGCTGGTGTGCGCCAGGCGTTTCTAACACTTGCGGCAAGCGGTTTGAATGGCAGCTTGGCGAACTGCCCTATGGCTACGACCACAAATACATCTATTCACACGTGGGTTACAACTTGAAAATGACCGACATGCAAGCCGCGGCTGGTCTGGCACAGTTGAAAAAATTACCGGAATTTATTCAAATTCGTAAACGCAACTGGCAATACCTACACGATGGGTTACGGCCGTACCGCCAATTCCTCATGCTACCCCAGCCCACACCCCACAGCGACCCAAGCTGGTTCGGCTTCCTGCTCTCCGTCCGGCCAGAAGCCCCCTTCAGCCGCAACGAACTTATCCAACATCTGGAAAACAACCAAATTGCCACCCGCCTGCTCTTTGGCGGCAACCTCACCCGCCAGCCCGCCTACCAAAACGTCCGCTACCGCGTGGTTGGCGAATTAACCAACACCGACATCGTCATGAATCAAACATTCTGGATTGGCGTCTATCCCGGCCTGACCCTGCCAATGCTCGACTACGTGATAGAAACATTTGCCACCTTTTTCCGCCAATACCTGTAATCTCTTTTCATACCTGAACCGGGAAAGCAGATTGGTTCAATTTTCAAGATTGAACCAATCCTATCTCTTAATCTCAATCTTCCCCTTCCTCATCACTGCTCTCACTATTGTCGTCATCATCTTCCCCAAATGACTTCAAATCTTTGGCAAGCTGGTACAAACGCTGCTTGGCCAGGTAATGCACAGACCCTTCTGGATAATGCCCCTCTTCATCCGGCACACCCGCCGGTACGCCTGTTAGCAGTTCTATGCCTTCATCAATGGTGCTTATTGCCCAAATGTGGAATTTGCCCTCAGAAACGGCCGTTACCACATCCTCCGCCAGCATCAAATTCGGCACATTACTCTGGGGAATCACCACCCCCTGCTCACCCGTCAGGCCGCGCCCTGCACAAATACGGAAAAAGCCCTCAATCTTCTCATTCACCCCGCCAATCGGCTGAATCTCCCCACGCTGATTCACCGAACCCGTCACCGCAATTGCCTGCTTCACCGGCAAACCGCTAATGGCTGAAAGCAGCGCATACAACTCCGCCGAAGAAGCACTGTCCCCTTCAATACCGCCATACTGCTGTTCAAACGTCAGGCTGGCCGAAATAGAAAGCGGCTGGTTTTGGGCATACATGCCGCCCAGATACCCCACCAGCGTCAGCACCCCCTTCTGGTGAATCGGGCCAGACATATCCGTTTCCCGTTCAATATGGATAACGCCATTGTCCCCCATAAACACCCGGGCGGTAATGCGCGATGGCTGCCCAAAAGCGTAATCACCTGTGTCCAACACAGACAGGCCGTTAATTTGCCCCACCACCTCGCCTTCTGTGGCAATGAGTACCGTGCCTTCCAAAATTTGCTCATGCAGCAGCTCTTCCAGCCGGTTAGAACGGTAAGCACGCTCAGACAACGCCTTGCGGACATCATCGGCCGTTACTGTGGTGCGGCCGGCCTGTTCACACCAATAGCTGGCCTCCTGAATAAGGTCTGTAACTGCGCCAAAGCGGGTGGAAAGCCGCTGCTGGTGCTCTGCCAGCCGTGACCCAAACTCGATGACTTTGGCAACGGCCGCTGCCTCAAAGTGATGCAGCCCATCCTCATGACAGCGCGTCGCCACAAAACGGGCATAATCCGCCATATGCGCCTCATTGCGCGGCATCAACGCATCAAAATCAGCCCGCACCTTAAACAAATCACTAAAATCCTCATCCTGGTCAAACAGCGCATAAAACACATTCGCCGTCCCCAGCATCACAATTTTCAGGCGCAGCGGAATCGGCTCCGGAGACAACGATTTTGCCAACACCTGGCTGGCATTCATCGTTGCCAACTGCTGCATACTAATTTCCCGGCTCTTCAATGCCCGCTTCAAAGATTCCCATGCTTCAGGCTCTTGCAGCAAATCCAGCGCATCCAAAATCAAGTAGCCATCATTGGCCGCATGCAGACTGCCGCAGCGGATATTGGTGAAATGGGTCGTCAACATGCCATCTTGCAGCTCGTATTCCAGTCTGCCAAAAAGGTTGTGGTAGGAGGGGTTGTTTTCAATGATAACTGGCGCCCCTTCTGTTTTGCTGTTATCTACCAGCACGTTAATTTCATACCGCCGCAAATCAATGGGCTGTTCGTTTTCCAACTGGGGCGCAAAGTCGTCAATTTGGGTCAATACGTCTTGCTGCACCTCGTTCAAATAAATCATCACCTCTTCGTGATGGTTGTATTTTTCGCGCAAGCGATCAAAATGACCTTTAGTGGCCGCCGCCGCAACATCCCGGTCTATTTTGCGAATTTTTTCCCGCGTGCTTTGTTCCAATTGGTAAAGCTGGTCCTGTAAATCGACCAGATGGTTCATGAGGGATTCGGCCGTTTCCTGCAGCTGTTGTTGTTCGTTCAGCGGAAGCTGGCTTAGTTCCTCTTGGGTGCGTTGACGGCCGTTTACCACAGGCACCACCCCCAGCCCCTGCGCCGTTTGCACCAAGCCAAACCCCACTGCATTCGCCGCCTGCTGAAACTGCCCCAATGCCGCCTGCTGCGCCTGTTCAAATTCACCTTGCGCCGCTTCTACCGCCTGCCGGTACGAATCAGTGGCAAAAGCTTCCGGCAAATCACGCCGCAAATCGGCAATCAACTGCGCCATGTCATTCCGCAGCCGTGTGCCCTCCCCCGCATGCAAATCAATGGCACGCGGCTGGTGCGGCACAGAAAAGTTATGGACATACACCCAATCGCAAGGCTCCTTCTGGCCTTTGGTCTGTGCTTGCAGGTAACGCATAATGGCCGTTGCCCGCCCGGACCCCGTTGGCCCCAACACAAAAATGTTGTAGCCATCATTGGGCATGTTAAT
Source organism: uncultured Ardenticatenaceae bacterium (assembly GCA_964600035.1). GTDB lineage: Bacteria > Chloroflexota > Anaerolineae > Promineifilales > Promineifilaceae > CAZRIB01. Next base: position 5,582 of record CAZRIB010000171.1, read on the forward strand.
GCCAAACTCAATGGCTTTTGTGCCTCTGGGTTGGCCAATAATGGTAGACATCGGCTCCAATTCGGCCGTTGTCTTGAATGAAAATATTTCTGGTGAACAAACATGACGTACTTTGTCGGGTGTTAAGGGTTGAACAGGCATTGCCATTGCTCCAGTTATGTGGAAGGTTGGTTATTTGTTATTGGGGATTGGTTATTGAATGTGCCCCTTGTTTAGGCAAACCGGCGGTTTACTTAATCTCTATTCTCTCTAAGTACACCCCACGCGTGGCCACGCCTGGCCATGCCTGGCCATGCCTGGGGAATATTATCTGCGATTTCGTGTGCCAGCAGGCCAACGGTACGGCCGTAAAGCTGACCAGCCGCCCCATGCAGCCAGCCGCCCAACACAGCCGCGGCAAACGGCGATAATCCTTGTGCCAGCAGCGCCACAATCACCCCGGCCAGTACATCGCCACTGCCGCCCGTGCCCAATGCCGGATTGGCAAAAGGAAGCACCCGGCAGCGGCCATCAGGCGCAGCCACAACTGTATATGCCCCCTTTAGCAAAACAACATGCCCCCAAACGGCCGCATATTTCTGTGCCAGCAGCAGCCGGTTCATCGTGCGCAGTTCAGCCAAAGGCAGGCCAACAAGCCGCGCCATCTCACCCGGATGCGGCGTTAAAATGGTGTCTGGCGGCAGCATCTCATGCCAATCGGCATGTTTTGCCAAAATATTCAGCCCGTCTGCATCGACGACAAGGGGCGGCAGGGCATCTTTGCTGGCTAACAGTGCCTGCATAAACGCATCGGCATGGGAAAGCCCCGGCCCAACAAGCAAGGCCTGGGCACGGGGAAGCACGTTGGCTACCAGTTGGCGGGCGCTGTCTTCGCCCAATATGTCGGCATCGGGCATGGGGGGGTAGGTGGCTTCTGGTATTTGCCCGGCTGTCATGGGCTGTATGGTGGCCGGAACAGCCAGCGCAACCAGCCCTGCTCCGGCACGGGCTGCTCCTTTGGCCGCCAGAACGGGTGCGCCCCAATAATGGTGCGATCCAGCCGCAATAACGGCCGTACCAAATGTTCCTTTGTGACCGCTCAATGGTCTTTCCGGCAGCAGGGATTGTGCCAGTTCGGCCGTGACCAGTTCCGTATCTATTTCAGCCACCGCTGGCAGGCTGGCATCAATGCCAATGTCGGCCACCTCCAGCGCACCGACAGCACCCGCTCCCGGAAACAGAAAATGGCCGTGCTTTGCCCCGGCAAATGTTACGGTCAGGTCGGCGGGTATGGCCAGGGGGTCTAATGCGCCTGTATCGCAGTTTAGTCCGCTGGGGCAGTCCACGGCGACGATAAACGGCCGTTTCGCCTCACCTGCTTGTGGCTTTATCTCACCCACCTTTGTCAAACGGGAATGGCTGGCCTGCTGCGTGCGCCGTGCCTGCAAACCGGCTGCCAACTGCTGCATTAATTTAGCCAGTTCGCCACCAATGGGACGGGACACACCCGTGCCCAAAAGCGCATCCACCACCACATCAGAAGCGGCCAGCCGTGTTCGCAGCACCCGGAAACGCTGGTCGAATGCCGCTTCCGCCACAAACAGCCCCATTTCCTGCACCCGCCGAAAATTGTCATCCTGCTGTGGATCACGCGGTTTCATCAGGTAAAAGGCCACATCTGCGCCCGCTTCTGCCAGATACCGGCCAGCAACCAACCCGTCGCCGCCGTTGTTGCCCGGCCCGACCAGAATGAGGATACGCTGCCCGGCCACGCTGCCCCTGGACATAATGGCTTCGGCAGCGGCTTTGCCTGCCAATTCCATCATTGCTGCATAGCTGTGCCCGGCCTGGTCGGCTGCTTTTTCGGCGGCAACCATTTCAGCTACGGAAAATATTTTGATGGGTGTGTGTTTTTGAGTCATGGCTGATAACGGATTAAAGCTAATTTGAGGGTGATGGTAGGAGATTGGAAATTGGCGATTAGGGATTGGAGATTGGAGATTGCGCGCCTTTCCTTTGTCACCTCTTCACTTTGTCACCCTGTCATTCAAAGTGCCAGTCGCCGCTTTTGCCGCCGCTTTTTTGTACCACGCGAATGTCTGAAATTCGCATTTGGCGGTCAACGGCTTTGGCCATGTCGTAGATGGTGAGCCCGGCAACGGAAACGGCCGTTAATGCCTCCATCTCCACACCTGTTTTGCCACTCACCTTAACAGTTGCCTCAATGTCCACACAGCTTTCCGCCTCATTGGGCGTACAAACCACGTGTACCACATTCAGCAGCAGCGGGTGGCACAGGGGGATGAGTTCGCTGGTGCGCTTGGCGGCCATAATACCGGCCAGTTGGGCGGTTGTGAGCACGTCGCCCTTTTTTACCTGCCCTTCAAGTATAAGCTGGAGGGTTTCCGGCTTCATGTAGACGCGCCCCCGGGCAACGGCCGTTCGTGCAGTAATCTCTTTTTGCCCGACATCAACCATGCGGGCTTTTCCACTTTCATCAATATGCGTTAATTTTTTGGACATTACGTTATTATAAACGGAAAATGGAAACGGCCGTACTGTGGAATAATGAACTGCAAGCGGCAGGTGGCAGGTGGCAAGTGGCAGGTGGCAAGTGGCA
>CAZRIB010000172.1:0-8100 GCA_964600035.1 uncultured Ardenticatenaceae bacterium
ACATAAACATGCCGGTAAAAAGCGGATTTGATATGTTAACGGCCGTTCGTAACCATCCCACCCTTTCCGCCGCACAAGTTGTGGCCATGACCGCCGCCACATTGGAAGAAGACGTAGAAAAAGCAAAAGCAGCAGGTTTCGACGGTTTTATGAGCAAGCCACTTAAAGCAATCAGCTTTGCATCGCAAATAAACCAAATTTTGTCCGGCGAAAAAGTTTGGGATTGGCGATAAATTGCAGGCTTTTTATGATGTTATTTCACAGGCGTAAAGACAACCAGCAGGAAAAAAAGCGGCAGCGTGTTTGGCTGCGTTTATTTTTGCTGGTTACGGCCGTTTCCCTTTTCCTTTCCGCCTGCACCGCCCTGCAACAAAGAACCCTCGGCGCAAACCAGCCGCTAGAAGGCAGCGTCATCATCACATGCAGCGAAGCATGTGCCAGCCGGGGGCAGTGTGGCGAATCGACAGACAGAGGCCCATTTGTGTTTGCCGCCTCAGACGCACCACGTGTAGAAGCCCACGACACGCTGCTGCCGCCAGAATCACAGGCCGTTGTCATTGAACCCGCCCGCGAAACCCGGGTAGCCCTGGTGGCAACAGGCGAGGAATTCCCCGTTTTCTTTTATCATGTCACCCTGGCCGACCAAACCAAAACGGGTTGGGTGGCCGGTTGGTGTGTTGCTGCGCCCTAAAAGTATCAGCCATGAGTCATGATCCGCAGGTAGAGGTATTAACCGCATTAATGGCCGCCCAAAAAGCAGGCCAAAGCGCTGTGTTGGTCACTGTGACACAGGCGCGTGGGTCTGTGCCGCGCCGTGCCGGTGCAAAAATGGTTGTGTTTGAAGACGGCCGTTTTCAAGGCACCATTGGCGGCGGCGAAATGGAAGCCCGTGCCGTGCAAGAAGCCCTGGCCGTCCTGCAAAACGGACAGCCCCAAGCCACCAACGTCAGTCTGGTTTCACCAGAGCGCGGCGACCCAGGGCTGTGCGGGGGAGAAGTCACCTTGTTTATGGAACCATTTTGGCCGCCAGCAACTGTATTCATCATTGGCTGCGGCCATGTTGGGCAGGCAGTGGCCGCCCAGGCCAAAGTGCTGGGCTACCGGGTTGTTGTTACAGACGACCGGGAAGCATTGGCCTCCCCGGAACATGTGCCGGAAGCAGACGTATATCTGCCCGGTTCCATTGACAATGCCCTGCAAGCCCATCCCGTTACCCGCAACACATACGTGGTGGTTGTTACCCGCAATGTCCAGCTAGACCGTCAAATTTTGCCTAAACTGGCGCAAACCCCCGCGCCGTACATTGGCGTCATGGGCAGCCGCCGTCGCTGGGCAGAAACATCCCGCCTGTTGCTGGCCGACGGCCTGCCGCCAGAAGCTTTGCAGCGCTTTCATTCTCCGCTTGGGTTGGAGCTAAACGCCGAAACGCCTGCCGAAATTGCGCTTAGTATTTTGGCAGAAATTGTCATGGTTCGGCGCGGAGGCACCGGCAGCAGGATGTCGTTGTTGTCCAAAAAGCCAGTACAAGAACAAAATAATGGCTGAAATTGTGACAGCCAATTACTTACTTCACTTGTTTTTCTGCAAGAAGTTGTGAATACTAAATATCATGAACCTTATACCACACACTATTTCTCGTTATGAAACGCCAACGGCCGTTTCCGATGCGTTAGCCCTGTTATCCCAATATGGCAGCAAGGCACGCATTGTCGCCGGTGGCACAGACATTTTGTTAGAACTGGAACGCGGCCAACGCCCTGAGACAGCATGTCTCATTGATATTACCCGCATTCCCGGCCTAAACCGTATTTACCAAACGGATGATGGCCTGCTGCACTTAGGGCCGCTGGTCACACATAATCAAGTCATTGCCTCACCCGAAATGGTGCATGGGGCACTGCCTTTGGCACAGGCTTGTTTGGAATTGGCTTCGCCGCAAATTCGCAACCGGGCCACAGTGGCGGGCAACCTCATTACAGCCAGCCCGGCCAATGACACAATCTCCCCGCTTTGGGCGCTGGATGCTCAGGTGACACTGGCTTCTGTTCGCGGCCAGCGGGTGGTGAAAGTGCGCGACTTTTATACAGGTGTGCGCCGCACGGTGATGGAACCGGATGAAATGTTGGTTGATATTGCCTTTAAGCCGATGCCTGCCAGTGCCAGGGGGGTGTTTGTTAAGCTGGGGCTGCGTCGGGCGCAGGCTATTTCGGTGGTGCATCTGGCGCTTGTGGTGGATTTTGCGGAGGATGGTGAAACGGTAACGGCCGTTTCTCTGGCATTAGGCAGCGTCGCCCCAACCATCATCTCTGCCGCCGCTGCAGAAGCTTACCTGACCGGTAAAAAACTCAGCGAAGAGACAATTAAAGAAGCGGCATGGTTAGCTATGGAAGCGGCCACGCCTATTGATGATGTTCGCGGTCCAGCCAGCTACCGTTCGGAAATGGTGCGGGTGATGACCCAACGGGCATTAACGGCCGTTCGCGATGGCACAGAACGCAGCCAATGGCCGCAAAAACCGGTCATGCTGTGGGGCAGTACCAACGGCCAATTTCCCACAGGTGAACAGTATGCCGCCAGCCATACCCCGGAAAGTGAAATTACTGCTACTGTAAACGGCCGTGTCGTCAAGTCATCAGGGGGCATTCACAAAACATTGCTCCATTGGCTGCGCGAAGAAGGCCTGCTAACCGGCACAAAAGAAGGCTGTGGCGAAGGCGAATGCGGTGCATGCACCGTTTATCTGGATGGCATGGCCGTGATGTCTTGCCTGGTTCCTGCTCCCCGCGCACATGGCGCAAACATCGTCACCGTTGAAGGACTGGGTGATGAAAAAGCCCCCCATCCACTGCAAAAAGCATTTGTTGAAGCAGGCGCGGTACAGTGCGGCTACTGTACCCCCGGCTTTTTGATGTCCGGTGTCAAACTGCTGGAGGAGCAGCAATCACCGGATGGTTTCCAGATTCAACAGGCTTTTTCCGGCAATCTTTGCCGTTGTACCGGGTATTACAAAATTATGGAAGCGGTAAAAATGGCTTCGGAGCAAAGCTCCAGGGAGGTGTTGGGTTATGCAGTTGGAAAAGAAACATGAACAGGAGCTGGCACAGCGCAAGGGATTAGCACGCAAGACGATTATTCAATCTATCTGGCTGCTTTTCTCAACGGCCGTTGCCTATTTCCTCGCCCGCTTTCTGTTTACCAATGGCATCGTGTCACCAAACTGGTTCCGCGACTTAATCGCGGCTTTTCTCAACCTGTTTGGCGCGAACATGAGCCGGGGCGATATTCCCGTATGGGCAGGCTGGGGGCTTCTCATCCTGTTCATTCTGTTCATCATGCAAATTATCTTTTTCTTTGGGTATGCCTTTGCCAACCCACTTGGCAGATACAAAGGCGGCCCGACACTCTACTCACGAAACAAAGACCCGTTCGATGGAAAATTCTAAATACAACGCCTTAAACCAATCTGTTGTTCGTGTAGATGCCTGGAGCAAAGTGGTGGGCAAAGCCGACTACCCGGGCGACATTACGCCAGAAAACCTGCTCTATGGCAAGGTGCTTTTTAGCGGCCAGCCCCATGCCCGCATGAAAGCCATTGACCTGACTGATGCTCTGGCTGTACCCGGCGTGGTGGCAATTTTTACTGCAAAAGATGTGCCGGTTAACGAGTACGGCCTGATTATGCCAGACCAGCCCGTGCTGGTTGGGTTGGGCAGTGCCAAGCCGCACAGCGATGTCAGCCGTTGGGAAGGAGATCAGGTGGCGGTGATTGTGGCTGAAAGTGAGGAAGCAGCCGCCGAGGCGCGTGCTCGCATTCACATTGATTGGGAGCCGCTGCCCATCGTGTCTGATCCGGTTGAGGCGATGCGTGATGAGGTGGTGGTTCATCCCTGGGACGGTACGAATGTGCTGAAAAAGTACCAAATTCGCAAAGGAGATATGGAGGCTGGCTGGGCGGCGGCTGATGTGGTGGTGGAAAGTACGTACCGTTTGCCACACCAGGAACATGCCTATCTTCAGCCGGAGGCTGGCCTGGGTTATATTGATGAGGAAGGCCGGGTGACGGTGGTCATTGGCGGGCAGTGGACACATGAAGACCAGGAGCAAGTGGCACATGCGTTGGGGCTGCCGCGTGAAAAGGTGCGCATTATTTATCCGGCTATTGGCGGTGCGTTTGGCGGCCGCGAGGATATGTCTTTGCAAATTGTGCTGGGGCTGGCGGCGATGAAGTTGGATGAAATGGGTATTCGCCGGCCGGTGCGCATTATTTGGTCGCGCGAGGAAAGTATTATCGGCCATCACAAACGCCATCAAGGGGTGATTCGTACGAAGTGGGGGGCGACGAAAGAGGGAAAGGTTACGGCCGTTTCTGCCGAAGTTATTTTGGACAGCGGCGCTTATGCCTATACCAGCACCAAAGTGTTGGGCAATGCCCACTTGATGGTAACAGGCCCGTATGAAATTCCCAATGCCCATGTAGACAGCTACGCGGTGAGTACCAACAACGTACCCGGCGGGGCATTTCGTGGTTTTGGCGGCCCACAAGGCGCTTTTGCCGCCGAAAGCCAGATGAATAAATTGGCGGCGGCGCTGGGCATGGACCCGGTTGCCATTCGGATGAAGAATGTGCTGCGAGAAGGTGATTTGCTGACGGTGCAGACACCACTGCCGCCCGGTGTGAGTATGCCGGAAGTGATTGAAACCTGTGCGGAAGCCGCCGATTGGGGCAGCGATAAAAAGAAGGGGAATGGCAACATTTCCAAGGTTTTGTCGCCTTTGCAGTCATTACCGGCTAATCCCAATGCGCTGCGACGCGGGCGCGGGTTTGCCTGTGCGTTTAAGAACATTGGCTTTTCATTTGGCTTTCCTGAACGGTGTGAAGCGACTGTTGAGCTGTATGGTGGCGGCGAGATTGAGCGTGTTGTGCTGTACCATGCGGCGGCAGAGGTGGGACAAGGGACGCACACGGCTTTGCGGCAGATGGCGGCAACGGCCGTTGGTGTGCCTGTTGAGCTGGTTGAACTGGTGATGTCGGACACGGCATCCAGCGGGGATTCCGGCTCTGTTTCGGCCTCCCGTATGACGTTTATGGCGGGGAATGCCATTATTGGCGCGGCCAGGGCGGCTTTGGAAGCGTGGAAGGCGGAAGATCGCCCGGCACGGGGTCATTTTCGTTATGAGCCGCCAGCAACGGAGATGTATCACCCGGAAAACGGCCGTGCCATGCCTAATTTTGCCTATGGCTATGTGGCTGAGGCTGTGGATGTGGTGGTGGATGTGGAAACAGGCCACATCATGCTGGAAAATGTGGTTGTCGCAGATGATGTAGGCAAGGCGGTGAATCCGCAGCAGATTGTGGGGCAGATTGAGGGGGCGGTTGTTCAAGCCTTTGGATATGCGGTGATGGAGAATTTGCAGGTGAAGAACGGCCGTATTCAAAACCCGTTTTTGAGCCAATACCTCATCCCCGGCATTCGGGATGTGCCGCCCAAGGTGGAGTCGGTCATTATGGAAGTGCCGAATCCCATTGGCCCCTGGGGCGTGCGCGGCATGGCCGAGATGCCATTTTTGCCCCTTGCGCCTGCCATTACGGCCGCTTTGTATGATGCGACAGGTGTGTGGTTTGATGATTTGCCGTTAACACCGTCGCGGGTTGTGGCCAGACTGCGAGAACATGGCATAGGCGTTTCTGAAAAATAGAGATTTATAGCGTAATGACAAAAGCGGGTGGCAGGTTACCGGTTACGTGACTTGCCATCCGCTTTTTGCGTTTTTTGCAAGTTATTCGTTGAGGCTGATTTCCAGGGGGATGATCCAGTCGGCGGGAAGCAGGGACGGCCGTTCCTGGGTTAAATCGCAGGTGGGGTCAATGAGCGGCTGGGCGGTACGGCCGTTGAGAGAGGCCTCTACTTCTGCATACACGGCTACATTTTCCCACCCCTGTTGATGAAATTGGTCAGCAAGGTAGTGGGCAAACTGCAAAATCAAATCTGGCCGCGTTGCCATTTTTCTGGTTTGCCAGCTTTGCAGAAAGTCGTTGGGATCGACGGTGACAAATGCCCCTGATGCTTTGTCTACAACCCGAAAGATGGCTGTTGCGCTTTTGCTGCGTAGTTTCATGTGCCAGGCAAAGCGATGACCTTCCTCTGTCCAGCTTGGGGAACCGGGGTAGAGCATGTGGCGCAGGGGAAAGAGAAATTGAAACAAAAGATACCCGCAAAATAACCAGACGGTTAGTCGGGAAACCGAAAACGACGTGGACGGTTTTATTGGCTCGGAAGTGCGCAGGCGTAATTTGCCGAGCAAGCGGGAGATGGTTTGCGGCGGGTAAAAGATGGGGGTGGCGGCCAGCATAAACCAGGGGAAAATGCCAATGTGAAAGAGGTGGGCATTGGTCAGGTGGAAGAAGATGACGGCGAGGGTGGCGGGCAGCCGTGTTCGCCGCCAGAGCAGCGCCGGAACAACAAGCAGATCGAAAAGCAGGCCGCCGTAGGAAAAGAAGTAAACGGCCGTTTCTGTTAAAAACCAGTCGCCAACTACAGGGTAATCAGCCCGGTTTGCCAGCCACATGCGCATTGGCTCGCCATGCAGCCAGTCCCAGTTGAGCTTGGCCAGCCCGCCATAAAAATAAGCCACACCAACTTGTGCCCGCAGCAGCCATAATGTCCATGACGGCACAAATTTCTGGCGAATGGCAGGCTTGTTTAGTGCGTCTACTGAAAATGCTTTGTTTGCAGGCAGAAAGATGAGAACAAAGCTGACGAGACAGATGAGATAGAAGTGGTTCAAATAACGGGTGGCTTCCAGCAAAAAGCTGTAGCTGAATGCCAGAAAGAAGAGGATGGTGCTTAGGCGGTACCACAGGCCAATGGCGATGAAAAAGGCCAGCAAGCCCATGAGCACCCAGAGGATGTACATGCCGTTTCCCGGTAACGGCCGTACCCAATGAAACCCAAAATACGTAAAATGAAAAGTTGGTTCAATCCAATACCGGTAAATCCAGCCGTTGCTAAAATAACGCCAGACTTCCCACATCATGATGACACCAAAAGCAATGCGAAAATAAACCAGAAAAGCAATGTCAACTGGCTTGCTTAAAATGCCTTTCAATGCTTGTATGGGGGATGTGGTCAATGATGCGGGGCGGGTAAATCGTTTGAACCATTCCAATACCATTAGCGGCATTATAAAAAATTGACAGACGCTTGTCATGCTTTCATGCTCACTGTACCATTTTCTTCATGTTATTTTCACAACAGTTGGTCATTGTTCGCGGCGGCGGCGACCTGGCAACAGGGGTTGTTTACCGCCTTCATCATGCGGGATTCCCCGTTATTGTGCTGGAATTGCCCCAACCTTTGGTCGTTCGGCGGGAGGTGGCATTGGCAACGGCCGTATCCCGGAAGCAGATAACCATCGAAACCCTTCACGGCCAACTGGCCCACACCATGCCAGAAGCCATCCAGCTTGCCCAAACGGGCATCATTCCTGTTTTGCCCCAGCCAGATTTTGAAGCAGTGCGTGCCCAACTGCCCCAGCCGCTGCCTGTTTTGGTGGATGCACGAATGGCCAAGCGCAACATTGATACGCATAAAGGCCAGGCTGAGTTGGTGGTGGCGCTGGGGCCGGGATTTACAGCCAGCATAGACTGCCATGCCGTCATCGAAACGATGCGCGGTCACACCCTGGGGCGTGTTATTTGGGAGGGCAGTGCGCTGCCAAACACGGGTACACCGGGCATTGTGGCAGGAAAAGGTGCAGAGCGGGTGCTGCGTGCGCCCAAAGCCGGGGTGGCTGCATGGCAGGTGGCCATTGGTGACCGGGTGCAGACGGGGCAGGTACTGGGTCAGGTAGATGGGGAACCGGTTTATGCACCGTTTGATGGTGTGGTGCGGGGGTTGATTGCGCCGGGCACGGCCGTTACCCCACGTATGAAAATCGGTGACGTCGATGCCCGTTTAGACCGCGAGGCCTGCTTCACCATTTCTGACAAGGCGCTGGCTGTTGGTGCGGGCGTGCTGGAAGCTGTGCTGGTGCATTTGAATGATTCAATGACCAATGATTGATGATTAAAGGCGGGAATTTTTCATGTGGCAGGTGGCA
>CAZRIB010000173.1:0-8064 GCA_964600035.1 uncultured Ardenticatenaceae bacterium
CCCCAGCCTATCCAGCCTAATTTGCCTTCACCTCTTCCCATGTCACGGCATTGTTACGGGCGGCAGTAGTGCCGACGCGCGTAGGTACTTTCCCGGTCATGTGCTTCACAATTTTGGTAACATGATCGTGGCTGGTGGATATGAAGTAAGTAAACCGCTCCTGCGTGCCGCCAGCGGCCGTACCTGCCACATACAACCCCGGCACATTCGTTTCCATCGTTTGCGGATTAAATTCAGGGATTTCTTGCTCACCATGAAGCCGCACACCGGCATCAGAAAAGAGGCGCATATCGGCCTTGAAGCCAGTTGCCAGCAGCACAAAATCAGCGGGGACGCGAATGAAACGGCCGTTTTCTGCAAACTCAGCGCCCGCCACCCCATCACGCACCTCCGCCAACACCACATCAACAGGCGTAATCTCCACAGGCACAGTCGCCGGGAAAAATTGAATCTCCCCCTTACGCAAACGGTCGCCCAAATCCATACTCAAATGGGGCTTGATGCGGTCAAAATTAAAATTCTCCCGCCGATAACTCATGGCTACCTGCGCACCAACCCGCCAGCAGCGCAAAGCCGCTTCCACGGCCGAATTCCGGCCCCCCACAACCAACAGCCGCTGCCGAAAATAAGGGTGCGGCCCCTGAAAATAATGCGTAACATGGGGCAAATCTTCACCGGGAATATTGAGCATACGCGGCGAAGCCATACCGCCCGTTGCCAGCACCACCTGCTCTGCCCGCACAATTTTTTCGCCCAGTCTCGTGGCTATACGTAAATCAAAACCATCATGGCGCTTCTCTACACAGCGAACAGGCTGGTAAAGGCGCACATCCAGATCGAAAAATTCCACCAGCATCCGCAGGTAAGCCAGATACTGCTCGCCGGTAATGGCAAGCTGGTCTACGTTTTGCACGGGGATACCCGCCAGCGCGACGTGCTCCGGTGTGGAAAAGAAACGGGTGGCAGGCGGCCACTTGGTAAAGGCATCCCCTAGCTGTCCGGCTTCATAAATGGTGCTGTTTACACCAACTTCTTGCAAAGCAATTGCCAATTCTATGCCAATTGGACCAGCGCCCACGATGGCAACGGCCGTTTTCTCTGTCATGCTGTTCTCTCTCCAGGCTGTTTTCTCACGCAGCATTGCTTACCGTCTGGTCACCCGGTTTGGTAATGTCCACCTGGGCCGTGACAGTGTGGACAACCTGACGCGGTTCACCCGGCTCTGCGTAATAAACAACGGCCGTTACGTCATACGTTTGTGTGGGCAGCTTGTCCCGTAAATGGACAATCAGGCTGAAATTGGTGTCCAGCGTCTCGATGACGTTGAGTGAACCGGCGGGCTGCCCGTTGGCGTTGACAAATGCGACTTCCAGTGACGGCCGTTCCAAAAACGGCGTCAAATCAAATCCAACAGCCACCCGACGGCGGTCGGGATACACATACAGCCCCAACTGTTTTAACCGCACTTCCTCTCGCGGGCGGGGCGATTCCAAAGGGTTTGTGAAAAATTTTATATCCATTTAATTGTCTCCATCCATCACGTCATTCCCATCTCTATGCCAAACTCTGCCAGCTTTTCCAGCACCTGCACCAGCAAAATTTGCCATTCATGTGTGCTCATGTGGCGGCCAAACCAAATTGCCTGACGGCTCACACGCACACCTTCTCCCAAAAAGCGCTGCAAGCGATAGCGATCGACGGTATCCAGCCCGGCCGCTTTAATTTTTATCTGGCCGGACTCTGTGGTAACGGCCGTCACGTGTGCCCGCCCTGCCAGTACTTTAATGCGCAGTTGGTACAACAAATGGTGTACCGGGTCTGGAATCGGGCCAAAACGGTCGGCCAACTCCGCCGCCATCTCGTCAATGGCTGGCAGGGAATCGAGCAAGGCCATTCGCCGGTACAGCCGCAAACGCAGCCCGGCATCCGGCACATAATCTGTAGGCACATATGCGGCCAGCGGCAAATCGATCAACGTTGCATCGGCCATCACCGGCGGCAGCGGTTCACCTTTTTCGGCGGCACGAATCCGCTTAACGGCCGTTGCAATCATCCGCGTATACAAATCCAGCCCAACCGCCGCAATCTGCCCACTTTGAGCAGCACCCAGCAGTTCCCCTGCCCCGCGAATCTCCATATCGCGCATGGCAATGGAATACCCCGCGCCCAACTGGGTATGCTCCGCAATCGTCTCCAGCCGCAGCCGCGCGTCCTCATTTAACATACGCCAGGGAGCATGGAAAAAATAGGCATACGCCCGGCGAACCCCCCGCCCCACCCGGCCACGAAGCTGGTACAACTGCGCCAGGCCAAACTGCTCCGCCCGATCTACAATGAGCGTGTTGGCATTGGGGAAGTCCAGACCACTCTCGATAATGGTGGTAGAAAGCAAAATATCCACCTCGCCATCCGCAAAAGCCAGCATAATTTTCTCCAACTGGCGTTCGCTCATTTGCCCGTGCGCAATCGCAATCCGCGCTTCAGGAACCAGTTTTTGCACCTGATTCTTCACAATTTCAATGCTTTGCACCCGATTGTGAACCATAAACACCTGCCCACCCCGATCCAGTTCCCGCAAAATAGCACGCTTCAACCGGGTTTCGTCGGCCGGCCCCACATAGGTCTGCACAGGCAGGCGTTCCGATGGCGCTGTGTCAATAATGGAAATGTCGCGCACGCCAGTCAGACTCATATACATGGTGCGCGGAATGGGCGTGGCCGTCATAGTCAACACGTCTACTTCTGTGCGCCACCGTTTTAACTTTTCTTTGTGGGCCACACCAAAGCGCTGTTCTTCGTCAATGATCACCAGCCCCAAATCTTTGAAAGAGACATCATCGGAAAGCAGGCGGTGTGTGCCAATGATAATGTCGATCTGGCCGCTGCGTAATTTGCGCACAATGCGCTCTTGTTGGGACTGGGTGCGGAATCGGGACAACATTTCTACCGTTACCGGAAACGGCTTGAGACGTTGGCTGAATGTTTCGTAATGCTGCTGTGCCAAAACTGTGGTGGGCACAAGAATGGCAACCTGCTTGCTGTCCATCACCGCTTTGAAGGCGGCACGCAGGGCGACCTCTGTCTTACCAAAGCCTACATCGCCACAAACGAGTCTGTCCATGGGATACGGCCGTTCCATATCCGCCTTCACTTCCGCAATCACCCGCAGTTGGTCTTCCGTCTCCTGGTATGGAAAACTGGCCTCCAACTCTGCCTGCCACTCCGTATCCGGCGAAAAGGCATGCCCGGAAATCATCTGCCGCCGGGCATACAGCTCCGTCAATTCAGCGGCCAATTCATCGGCTTCCTTTTGGGCTTTGGCCTTGGCAGCACTCCAACTCTTCTCGCCCAGCCGGTTAACAGAAGGCGTACGCTCATCCGGCCCAATCCATTTACTCAACCGATCGGCATGATGCACAGGCACATACAACCGGTCTGTGTTGGCGTACTCCAGCAGCAAATATTCCCGCTCTGTCCCGCCGATGCTGCGCACAACCAGACCGGCAAATTTACCCACGCCATGCTCCAGATGCGCCACATAATCCCCCACGCTGATGTCGGCAAAATGGGTTTCCGGCGCGGTGGGCGGTGGTTTGTGCCACCGGCGGGGCGCAGGGCGTTTCCAGCCAAAAATTTCTGCATCGGTTAGCAAATCCACCAAAATGGCGTTGGTTTGCCGGTCAACCAGTGTAAACCCTTCCGGCAGGCCGCTGTTGACAACGGTCAACGTGCCCGGTTCTGGTGCTTTTTCCAGTGAAGAAACGGGTTTCATGATGTCGGCCGTTGGCGCAATGTGGGACTCTGCCTGCCGGTTGCGGCTGTCTTCCCGCCAGATGTCGGCCAGCCGGGCGGCCTGCCTGCTGACGATGACGACGCGCTCGCCTTCGGCCAATGCGCCTTTGATGTGGGTGACAAACGGCCGTACCTGCCCCCCAAACCGCGGCCCCGGCTCAAAAGTGTCTGCCAGGTCTATAGACGGCCGTTCCTCATCATCACCTTGCCCGCCGCCCAACACCAAAGGCTGCCACCACGATAGTTCTGGCTCCACCTGCTCCCAGTCGAAAATGGGGCTTTGAAAATTGGGGGGAAGGCTGGGCTGCTCACTGGCTATCTGGTCGGCGTGGTCATGCAGTTCAGAAACGGCCGTGATCAATTCTGCCCAATCATCCACCACCACCAGCGTATCATCCGGCAAATAATGGAGCAGTGATGCCGGTTGGGCATACATCATGGACAGATAATATTCCAGATGGGGAGACAGTTCGCCAGCCAGCAGCGCGGGAATGTCATCACGCCAGGATGGCAGGCTGCCCTCTGGAGCCAGCGGCTCATCCTGCAAGGAAAGTGCGTAATTTTTGGCTGCCGATGGCATGGCTTCTCTGGCTGGCGGCACGGGGATGAAGGAAAGACGGCCGTTTCCCGCTTCACCCAAACCCAAAGAGCGCTGTGTGGCCGGGTCAAAAGCGCGCATCGTGTCAATTTCATCACCAAACAGCTCGATGCGCACCGGGTAAGCCGCCGAAACCGGGAAGATGTCTACAATGCCGCCCCGGTGACTAAATTGGCCGGGCGATTCCACAACCGAAACGGCCTCATAGCCGACATCCTGCCAGGCCGTAAACGCTTTTTCCATTTCCAGAAGCTGCCCCACCCGCAGCACCCGCGTGCTGGTTAAAAAGCGGCGTTTGGGCATGGTCTTTTGCAAAAATGCCCGCGCCGATGTGATGATAAGCGGCGGCTGTTCCGCATTGGGAATTTGAGGATGCACACCAGCCATCAGGCGCGTTAGCACATGCAGCCGCCCCAGACGTGACCGCTCACTCCAGGGACCTCGGTCAAAAGGCAGCGGGGTTGGCTCCAAAAAACGGAGCATCTCGGCATTATCCGGCAGCCATGTTTCCAATGTTTGCTGCCAACTGCTGGCGTGGTCTACCCGGCCTACTACCAGCAAAATGGGAACCTGACGGGTGCGGTAAAGCTCTGCAATGACGGCCGCTCTGGCGGCAGGTGGCAGGTGCAGCGGCGGCAGCGGCCGTTTTTCATCCAAAGCCGCTTGCAGCTGCTGCCAGGCAGGAAGTTGAGGGAATATGTCTAAGAGACCGGTCAGGTTTGTCATTGGGTAATTGGGTAATTGGTTATTGGTGATTGGTGATTGGTCACCCCGTCACCTTGTCACCCCGTCACTTTGTCACTGTGCCATTGTGCCGGGACATGGCTAGTTGAATGCCGTCAGAGAGGAAGGTTTCTACAGCAGAAACGGCCGTATCCAACACATCGTCCAGCACCGGCAGTTCTGATTTGCCAAAATCTTGCAGCACGTACGCGGCAGGCGGCATTTGCCCCGGCGGGCGGCCAATGCCCAGCCGCATTCTGGGGAATGCTTCTCCCAAATGCTGGATAACCGATTTCATGCCATTGTGCCCACCGGCGCCGCCTTTTTCCCGCAGGCGCACTGTGCCAAAAGGCAGGTCAAGTTCGTCGTAAATAACCAGCACATTTTCTGGCGGGATTTTGTAGTAATTTGCCAGCGGGCCTACCGCGTTGCCGCTGAGGTTCATCATGGTTTGGGGCTTTGCCAAAATGACGGCGCGGTTTTGGATACGGCCGTTACCCACAATTGCCTTATGCTGAACCGATGTCATGGCAATGGCATGTTTTTTTGCCAGGCGGTCAATGGCCATAAACCCCACATTATGCCGGTTTCCCTGATATTTTCGTCCGGCATTTCCCAGTCCAACAATCAGATATTTCTCTGTTTCAGCCATAAATTCATCATCTAATGGCGAGCTTTTTCGCCTGAAAAGTTTTGTGAGCCAGTTCATAGGGTTAGGTTATTGGGAGATTGGAGATTGGAGATTGTCACCTTATCGCCTTGTCACCCAGTTACCCACACGCCTCCTTTGTTATTGCTCAATATCCATCGCCGCCAGGTTCCACAGCTCCGAAAGCTGGGCGCTGTCTAACACCATGTTTTGCACGTATGGGCGGGCAGCGGTAACTTTTGGATACGCGAAAAGGGGCATAACTGGCAGTTCCTCAGCAAATATGCGCATGGCTGTTTGGTGATTGGCTGCGGCCGTTTCGCCATCTGTTAAAGTGGAAACGGCCGTTTCACAAGCCACATCAAACGCCTCATTCTGCCAGCCGGTGGGGTTAATGTTGCCCCAGCCGCCAAAGCCCTCTTCACGGGGGCCAGTAATATTTCGGCCAAGCCACAAATGGCATGGCGGGGTAACGCCGGAAAGCCAGGCAAACTGCGCCATATCGAAACTGCGGCCAAAAACTGTGCCAGCAGGCCCGTCGGCATACAGTTCCACCGGATTCACAACCAACAGTTCCACAGCCACCCCACAACCAGCCAAATCTTGCTGAATTTGCTCGGCAGCCGGGGGGCGCACCGTGTTGCCGTTGTCAACCAGCAGCGACACATGAAACGGCCGTCCAGAGACCGGATCCTCCCGCACACCATCCCCATCACTGTCCAGATAGCCAGCTTCATCCAGCATTTGCCGGCCTGCAGCTGGATCATACGGCCACACAGCCAAATCAGTCGGGTAAAGGGGATGGTTGTCTGGTACGTAGCTGTCTACCACAAAGGAACGGCCGTTCAGCAGCGTGTCCACCATTGCCTGACGGTTGGTACACATCGTCAGCGCCTGACGCACAGCCGCCGTCTCAAACCAGTCCGGACGTTCACGGCCATCGCCATACACCCCATAAGAATTCACACCAAAGGTTACCTGTTCAAACACCGGGCCGGGCACACTTTGCACCACTGCATCACCCACATTCTCCAGCGAAGGCAGTGATTCCACATAAAAAGCATCCTGCGTCAACACATCGCACGTGCCGTCCTGCCACATGGGCTGTGCCAACGGATTGGTGCGGTCATAATCGTCGGGCAAAAACCGGAAAACGACCTCATCCAATCGGGGCAGCCCTTCATCAGCCCGGTAATAGTAAGGGTTGGGTGTCAAAGTTATTTGCTCACCGGGCAGCCATTCGTCAATGACAAACGGGCCGCTGCTCAACGGCATCCGCTGTGCCTCCGGCAAATCGGGCAGCGCTGACAATGCCCCCTGCCCCAACTGGTGCAATGGCAAAGGCGGCCAGACGTAATCCATTACATTGACATCGACAAAGCCGGGCACACCTGTCCAGCGCACGCTGTGTTCGTCCACATCGACGTAAGAGGCGGTACGGTTTACTTTGGCCCGTCCCAGTTGGGCAGATGGGTCTGCGGCGGCCTGAAAGCTAAAGACGGAATCCGCCGCCGTGACGGGTGTGCCATCTGACCACTGCATGGGCTGGAAGGTGTATTCGACGATGAGTTGGGGCATGGTAACGGCCGTTTCGCCATCAAATGTCACCCGCTCGCCGTTGGCCGCAATCAGCTCTACCCCTTTTTTCAGGGTAACGACAGCCCCCTGCGCATCGATGACGGTGTCTCCGGCATTTACGGCCGTTTCTACAACCTGAATACCGCCATTTTCCAGCGTGGGAATGGCAGCCAACCCAACCGGCTGCACCTCGTAGCCAAGTGTGGTGTACAGGTTTTCGTAAATGGCGTGACGGACGGCCACGGCGGCCAGAGAGGCGTCGCTGTATGGGAATAGTGATGCCGGTTCTTGTGCCAGGCAAACGGTTAATTTTTTAGGCGGGCGGGGTGTGGCGGTTGGCTCCGGAACGGCCGTTGGGGTGGTACTGTCTGCCGTTTCAGGAACGGCCGTGCCTCCCGCGGCTTCGGTTGGGGCTGTTGTGGCAGGTACAGTTATGGTGGGGGAAACGGCCGTGTCACCACTGTCCGCTGCCCCATCCCGGCACGCCGCCAACACCAACAACACCCCTATTCCCAGCACCACATGAAACAAGAAACGTTTTCCACTCACAAGCGTTTTCCTCAATTCACCCATAAATTAATGAATAATGATTGACCGGTCTTGATGTCCCCATTGACCGTAAAGGCCATTGGCACACAGCCCTAATCTTGGCTACCATTGGCAGAACAGTTTTTATGAAACCACACAATCAAAGGATTCAATACGAAAAAGTGCAAACAAAACA
>CAZRIB010000174.1:0-8046 GCA_964600035.1 uncultured Ardenticatenaceae bacterium
CCAGGTGTAAACGGCCGTCATGCCATGAAGCATACGGCCACAAAACAAGTTGACGGTTTGGCAAAAGGCCATCCACATCGGCTGTGGTTGTTTTTTGAGGGATAACGGCCGTTCCCCCCAACTTCATCATGGTAATCGGCCAGGCCGCCAGTTGGACAGCCCATTCGCCGTGATTTTCCAGCGTGTGGTGGATGGTCACTTTGGGCTGGGCGGGGTCAACCAAAATAGTCATGCGCTTGCGAATGTGGGTCATTGGCTCGATTTTTTGCGTTAGAATAACACCCTGTTCAACGACGGTAATCGCTGGCGGGTCATTATCCGGGATGTAGGTGCGGGTGGCTTTTTCCGGGGCGTGCCAAAGCCGGTGACCGCCGCGAATGTAGAAACGGCCGTTTGCCGTGTCCCAATGTTTTTCCGGCAGTTCAGCCAGCCAATTTTCGCCCGTTTCTTTCAAAAAAAAGCGGACAATGCGCGGCCCGGCCGTTGTCAGATAATCGAGCGCAATCAATTCATTTTCCAATCGCTGTGTGGGTAACCCGTAGAAATCGTCTGGCATGATGGTTCGTTCCTGTTAAATGAGTAAAGATGAATGGATTGATGATTAAAGTTGCGTGCCGGGCACTCTTTATCCTTTAGTCATTCGTCATCAATCATTATTATAATAAAGCCATGACAACTTACCGAATTATGCTTTTGACAACCAGCCATACTTACCGGGCGCCTGCTTTTCTGGCGGCAGCGGAGAAGTTGGGCATTCAGGTGGTGCTTGGGGTGGACATGCCGCCGCAGTTGGCCGCACATGGCAAAGGTGTGGTGGGGATGCCGTTTGCAGATGTGGAAACGGCCGTTTCTACGATCACCCAATACGCTCAAACAACACCTCTCCATGCCGTTTTACCTGTCGATGACAGCGGCACACTGCTGGCCTCCCACGCCAACCGGGCATTAGGCCTGCCCTTCAACGCACCAGATGCCGCCGAAGCCGCCCGCAACAAATGGGTGATGCGCCAAAAGTTACAGGCTGGCGGTGTGGCCGTGCCCCATTTTCAAAAATTCAGCACGCAGGATGACTTTGAGCAGATTGCCACACAGGTACCATATCCCTGTGTGGTGAAGCCGCTCACGCTTTCTGGCAGCCGCGGCGTTATTCGTGCCGATGACCCGCAAACGTTTGTGCAGGCCTGCCAACGCCTGTCTCGTTTGTTAGCGCGGGTATCGCCCGGCCCCAATGACTTTTTGGTGGAAGGGTATATTCCGGGTGTGGAAGTGGCGCTGGAGGGGATGCTGGATAACGGCCGTTTAACGGTACTCGCCTTGTTTGACAAGCCCGATCCGCTGGAAGGCCCGTTTTTTGAAGAGACAATTTACGTCACGCCCTCACGGCTGGAAACGGCCGTGCAGAAGGCCATTGCCCACACAACCCAACAGGCCGCCGCCGCCCTGGGACTAAAAAACGGCCCCATCCATGCCGAACTGCGCATCAACGAGGCCGGCCCCTGGCTGGTAGAGGCCGCCGGACGTTCCATTGGCGGTTTGTGCGGGCAAACACTGCGTTTCGATGCCGGGGCAACATTGGAGGAGTTGATTTTGCGGCAGGCTGTGGGGCTGCCGCTGCCGCCTGTACCGGAGGAGAGAGAAGCCAGCGGTGTGATGATGATTCCCATTCCCGAAGCCGGGCTGCTAAAAGGGGTTGCCGGTGTAGAGGCAGCAAAAGCAGTCCCTTTGATTGAGGGTGTGGAGATAACCGCGCCGTTGAACAATTTGTTAACACCGCTGCCGGAGGGGGAAAGCTATTTGGGATTTATTTTTGCACGCGGGGAAACGGCCGTTGCCGTTGAAAATGCCCTGCGTCAGGCACACGCCCAGCTTCACTTTGAAATTGCGCCGCAGTTGCTTTTGCTTTAATGACTTAAACAGCTGTTGTACATAAAATATACACAAAACATTGACAAACTACATAAAGTAGTGATAGAATGCCCCTGTTAAGCCGGTAAAGCTGGACAAAATTTACATCCATCTTGTCCAAAACCTGGCTTTATTGAGAAACAAAAGGGGCTTTTTATGACAGCAATGAAGCAGAAAAGTGGACTCAGTGCCAATAAGGCGCTGTGGGCAGGCATTGTTTTTAGTTTTGTGTTTACGGGGGTAATTTGGCTGGTACGGCCGTTGATGCCCCAAATTGACTTTTTACCCGACCAGGGGTTTGCCTGGTACTACTGGAAATTACCCGAACCCACATTTTGGAGCCGCGCCTCTGCCTGGGTGTTATACATGGGGCATCAAATTGCCATCTGGTATCTTATTTACAAGGCGCAGAAGGAACGGCCGAAATACACCACCGGTTTGCACAAATTTAATATCGCTGCTTTGGCGGTAAATGCTGTGTTTGTCGTGCTGCACCTGCTGCAAACGGCCGTTTGGTACGACGGCCTGGCGCAAGACGTGCCCATCACCAGTTCACAAGGTTCCGTCATTCTCATGCTCATCATGGTACTGCTGATGGAGAACCAGCGTCGGGGGCTGTTCTTTGGCAAGAAAATAAATTTGCTTAAAGAAAGCGGCCGTGTTGTTCGTCAATACCACGGCTACATCTTTGCCTGGGCTATCATCTACACTTTCTGGTATCACCCCATGGAAGCAACGGCCGGGCATCTTGTCGGTTTTCTCTACACCTTCCTGCTTATGGTACAGGGCAGCCTCTTCTTTACCCGCGCCCATCTCAACAAATTCTGGATGGTTTCGCTGGAACTGGCTGTCATGTTTCATGGCGCATTGGTGGCGTACCAAACCAACACCATGTGGCCTATGTTCTTCTTTGGCTTTGCCGGTATTTTTGTTGTTACCCAAATGTACGGGCTGGGCTTGAACAAATGGTGGCGTTGGGGATTTATTGCTTCATATGTGGCGGGGGTGGTTATTGTTTACAGCAGCCGGGGATGGGCACAGGTGAATGAAATTGTGCGCATTCCGGTTATTGAATATGGCCTGGTCTTTTTGCTGGCGTTGATAATCTGGCTGATTATGCGGATTGGTGGCTGGATGCTGCGTCTGGTTGGTAAAAATAAGCCATCACGCATTCAGCCGCAAAGTGGGGATTAGGGCACGTAACTCGAAATCTGTTTAACCTCAGTTCGAAGATAAAAATGGGACGCAGATTTGCCTGATAAACGCAGATTTTTTGGGCTAATTTATCCGTGTTTTCTGTGTTAACCCGTGTCCAATCCACTTTTGTGAGAAAAGTGAAGGTCAGCCAGGAAAACAATAAAAAAATCAGCGTTATCTGCGGCATCTGCGTTCTAATTCCGAACTCAGGTTGTTTGCCGTTTCCCGAAAAGTGGGGGACGGTTTTTTTATTTGAGAAGCCGGTCAACCTGACCAGCGGTTGGCTCCGCTCAGCAGAACCAATCTTCAGTAAGTCGAGGGGGTGGTAGTGTGGGGGACACGGCCGTTTCCCACTGCGGCAGAGGCAAACCAGCCAACAAATAAGCAGCCTCTTCCACTTTGGCAAAAGCCGCCAACGGCGAATGACTCTCTTCCTCAGCGATGCGCGTCACCAATTCATGCAGTTGATCCATGCGCGGGTCTGCGTGCTGCCAACGGTAGGTAAAGTTCTCCGCGTCCAATGTGCCCAGCCACGCCGCAGCATCATCATGCTGAAGCAGTTCACTTTCCGGGGGAATAAGCAGGCGCACAGCCAACTGCACCACAGGCACATGGTAAACCAGATTATGCTGGCGAATCCAGGCCAGCATGTGGAGATAATCATCCAATGTTGTCCAGGGCGTGAAGGCAACCCAGGTTGGTTGGACAGCAATGCCTGCTTTGGCCAGAAGCTGCAAGGCTGTTTCCATATCGGCCAGCGTATGGCCTTTATTCAGCCGGGTCAGCACGTTGTTATTGGTCGATTCAAACGCCGAAACAATGAAAGTGCAGCCGTTTTGGGCAAATTCGGCTAACTTGTCCTGATGCTGGATGATGTGTTCCACTTTGGTGGTAAAGTCAAAGGTGATGTGGGGAAATTCGGTATGCAGGGCGCGGGTAATTTTCAGGGCGTGGCCGGGGCCGTTGAGAAAGTCGGGGTCGCCAAAGGTGATGTGCCGTGCACCGGCCATGACTTGTTGGCGAATGTCGCCCATGACAACATCCAACGGTATGGCAAAGAAACGGCCGTGATAGATGGGCACAACCGGGCAGTGGTGGCAGGTATGCAGGCAGCCGCGTGTGGTTTCCACATAACCAGCCAGTGACATGGAACGGCCGTCATCATACCGTGCATATTGGTCAAGCGAGGGCAGGGGGCTTCTGGCAGGCACGGGCAACTCAAGCCTGTGCAGATATGGAACAGCCAGTTTTTCGGCTGAGGTGATGCCGGGCACTGTTTTCCAATCTTCCCCTTTGGCGATGGCCTGCACCAGCGACAACAATGGCACTTCTGCTTCTCCGGCAATGATGGCATCGGCCAGATTTTGCAGCAGGTAGATGCGGTTGAGCCAGGCATACAGACCGTAGAAAACCAGAACAGCATCTGGATTGGCGGCACGTGCCTTTTTGCCAGCCTCTACACCCAACCGCAGGGCGGTGTGCATGGGTACGGAGATGGCAACGACATCGGCCTGGGCTGCTGCCTGCGTGGGGAAATCGGAGATGGACAGGTCAACGGCCGTTACCGGAAAACCGGCTTGCTGTAAAACGGCCGTTGGCCAGGCAAGTGCCAGCGGCTGGTGTCCCAGCTCATAGCAGGATAAAAGCAAAACGTTCGTCATTTAAGAAATATAGGCAGATGCGCTACTTTTTGCGAGGCGCGGCTTGCGGGGGTGTCCAATCTTCTGGCATTTGTGCCCCTTCACCAAAGAAGAACTCTTCCATTTGTTCAAACAGAAAAGCATTGGCGTTTGGGTCAGCCATATTCAGCCCGTAATGGTTAATGAGGATGGTTGCCTGCTGCTGCCACATATCCCATGCCTGGGCAGAGACGTTGTTAAAAATGCGCTCGCCCAATTCGCCGGGGAATGGCTGGCGTTCTAAAGCGGGCAGTTCGCGCCCAAGTTTTACACAATCGACTACAGTGATAGTCACTTCTCTTCGTGCCATAATATACCTCGAATTGTTGTAGAAATTTTGGTGAAATTGTTGCTTGAGTATAGACTGTTCTCGCTGATGTTCAAACTTTCCCATTAAGGATTTAGAATGGCACAGGGTCAACGGGTTTTATTTGCTGGCATGTTTGGGGAATTTTCGCGGATTCCTTTGCAAATGGTGCTGGCGGCTGGGTTTGAGGTGGCGGGGGTAATTGTGCCCGGACAGGGGGATGTACCGGGGGGCATACGGCCGTTACTGCCGCCGCCGCCTTTGTCATCCCTGCCGCTGTTAACGCCCCATGCTGCACAAACGGTAGTGCAGACAGCCTGGGCGCACAATTTGCCTGTGTGGGAGGTGGGGCGTTTGCGCGACACGGCCGTTCGCGACACCATTGCTGCCCTTCAACCAGATGTGGCCCTGGTCGCCTGCTTTTCCAAAAAAATCCCGGCCTCGCTGTTGGCTGTGCCCAGGCATGGCTGGCTCAATTTGCACCCCTCGCGGCTGCCAGCTTTTCGTGGCCCGGAGCCGTTGTTTTGGACATTGCGGGCGGGTTTAACGGAGACGGCCGTTACTCTCCACTGGCTGGACGAAGGGCTGGACAGCGGCGACATTGCCTTGCAGCAGCCCGTTTCCCTGCCGGAAGGGGAAAGCGGCCCGGCGCTGACGCGGCTGCTGGCACAAGTTGGCGGCCAAATGGCGGTGAGGGCGTTGGCACAGTTAGCCGAGGGCGCGCTGCTGCGCCAGCCGCAGCCGGCAGGCGGCCATTATGACCCGGCCCCGCAGGCCAAAGATTTTGTGTTGGAACGGGCATGGTCTGCCCGGCATGCGTACAACTTTATGCGGGGCACGGCCGAATGGGGTATGCCGTATCGGGTTAAAGGGTTGGCCGGGGCTGATGGGGTGTGGCTGGAAACGGCCGTTGCCTATGAACCAGATGGCAAATTACCCCAACCCATTGTTTACCGCCACAATCAGGTCGGCATCCAATTCACGCCCGGCATCTTGTGGGCGGTGTATAAAGATTAAAAGATTAAAAATTGAAGATTATTTGACCTGCAACCCGCAACCTGCAACCTGCAACCTGCAACCTGCAACCTGCAACCCGCAACCTGCAACCCGCAACCTGCAACCTGCTTAATCTTTCATGATCATGACCAAAGGCAAACAAATGAAGAAAATTTACATTGCATACACGGGCGGCACAATTGGCATGAAGCGCGTGGGGGGCACTTACCAGCCCGTTGCCAATTACCTGCAAACGCTCATGTCAGAAAACCCCGCTTTTCACCACCCGGAACTGCCTGCTTACACCATTCACCAATACACGCCGCTGCTCGATTCTACAGATATGACCCCGGCTAACTGGTCGGCCATTGCCCAGGACATTTATGACCATTATGATGAATATGATGGCTTTGTTGTGCTGCATGGCACAGACACAATGGCATTTACGGCTTCTGCGCTGGCCTTTATGCTGGATGGTCTGGCCAAGCCGGTTATTATGACGGGATCGCAAATTCCTTTGTGTGAACTGCGTAATGATGCACAGGGAAATTTGATTACGGCGCTGCTGCTGGCGGCCAGTGATTTTGTGATTCCGGAGGTGGCGTTGTATTTTAACGGCCGTCTCTTGCGCGGCTGCCGTTCGGTCAAAGTAGATGCAGACAGCTTTAATGCCTTTGCCTCGCCCAACTTTCCCCCATTGGCACAGGTCGGCACGGATATTGAGCTAAACCGGCAGGCCATCCGCCCCCTGCCTCCGGCCGACAAGCCCTTACAGCTTCGACCCATTCGGGCTTCCAGTAAGGTGGGCGCACTGCGTTTGTTCCCCGGCATTTCGGCGCGGCTCATTGAGAATGTGCTTCAGCCGCCACTGCGCGGGCTGGTGTTGGAGACGTATGGTGCGGGGAATGCGCCGGTGAAAAACGGCCGTTTGCTGGACGTACTAACAGAAGCAGCCCGGCGCGGCGTGGTCATTGTCAACTGCACTCAATGCTTGCGCGGTACAGTCGATTTGTCGCTGTATGCCAACGGGGTAGCTTTGGCCGAAGCGGGTGTGGTGAGCGGGTACGACATGACGCCGGAAGCCGCTCTAACCAAACTGGCCTATTTAATCAGCCTGGATTTGCCTGTGGCTGAAATCAGGCGGCTGATGCAGGAAGATTTGCGGGGTGAATTGACACGGCCGTAACAACTGCACCTATCCTCCGTTCTCTCCTCCCCGTTTAACGCACAAGAGCCGCCCTTAGGGGAAAGAGCGGCTCTTGTGTGTTAGCTAGCATCGGGTTCAGCCAAAAGCCAAGGAGAGGAGGGCTTTACCCTGAGTTTACCCGGACAGTTATCCAGTCGCGTTTCTCGTGCCAGTTTGGGGGATAAGTCCTTGACTTTTTACCGAGTAAACCTGTACCTTAAAATAATTGACACCAGTTTGGATAGCAATAGGACGTTAGATGTAGGACTCCCTGTCAACCTGTCCTGTCCATCTGTTGATTATCGTTCTCTATCGCGTAGATAAAAGTAAACGGCCGTTATGCCCACTGCCACCAACAAGCCACCACCACAAATCACCAGCACACTCAATAACATACCACTCGCTGCCATTAGACAGCCTCCCGGTTACCCTTACTCATCCGTCACACAGCCCGCCGACGCTGGCTGCACACTCTTAATGTACTTATACAGCCAGCCCCGCGTAAATTTGTAAGCGGGCGGTGTCCAGTTGGCGCGGCGGGCAGCCATCTCCTCATCGGGTACGGCCACTTCAATGGTGTTGTTCTCCGCGTCAATGGTGATGATGTCGCCGTTCTGCACCAGGGCAATGGGGCCGCCTTCCTGCGCTTCCGGGCAGATGTGGCCGACGATGAAACCGTGACTGCCGCCGGAGAAACGGCCGTCTGTCAACAGCGCCACATCCTTCCCCATGCCTGCGCCCATAATCGCGCTCGTCGGCGTCAACATCTCCGGCAT